>CALMPB010000154.1 GCA_937871985.1 uncultured Burkholderiaceae bacterium | reverse complement strand
CACGTTCGTCAACGACAACGGCACCCAATACGGCGTAACCGCCGACGGGACGACGGTGTATGACAATCGCGCCGGCATCAGCAGCTTCGGGTTCACGCCTACCATGTCGCGATCGACGTCGGCCGAGATCAGCACGGCGGCGGCCGAGCTTGAGACACGCCGCACCCAGCTGACTAACTCGAGGTCAGAGCGCGTGTCGGCGCTGGAACGGGCAGGGTTCAGCGAGGCCAGTGGTTTCCGCTCATCCAGCGGGTCTGAGGCATCGACGGGGCATGGCAATACGGCCAGTCGGGGAGAGAACTATAGCAAAACACAAGGAGTAACGGATCAATCGGGCTCCACGCGAGATATCGCACAGTCTACAGACATAACCAGAGCTTCTGCCGACCAATATCGAGGCGGCACGGGAACTCAATGGACCGTAGGTGGAACTATCGGTCTACCTGCTCGCGGTGGAAAGGGCGGAAATGGCAAGGGCGGTGGAGGAAGCACAACAGCGAGTGTAGGAGGCAGCATCAGCAAGGACGCATGGGATGGCGTTCAATTCAGCGACACTGCTAGCCAAGGTAGGAATGATCGATCGAGCATTACTTCAGGAGAAGTCAACAGGAGCGGCGAAGATCACTCGCAGGATCAGCGCCTGAACGAGGAAGCGTACTCTCGCAACGGTAATTTCTCCCGAAACGAAGGCTACTCCGAAAACCGCTCTTTCCGCGACAAGACAGTCGAGGAAATCAAATCGATTGATCGTCAGCTTGCGGAAATCGAAGACGCATCACGCTCGTTGGGTACGACTTGGACGATGCGCGAAGGGGGCGGAATGCAAATGTCCCAGGATCTCTCGCAAATCATTGCTAGCCGGTATCACGAGTATGCCAACAGCGCAGAGCTTCGTGCCCTAGGCGCTCCCTCACTCCAAGCCGTCGACATCAGCCCTGCGCAGATGCGCGCCCGCGATATGATAGTTGATCGCATTTCGAAGGATTATGTCGAGGATATCATGGAGCCGGTTCGTGATGAACTAGTGCCTCCTGCAGAGATCCGTGGACCAGTTGCCGCACCCAGCGATTTTAGCGAGGCGGACCTTCGCGGAAGCCTTGGCCATCATGGCGGTTCTCGCGGCGGTGGCGGCGATAGTGATTTCGGCAAGTTTCAGGGTGAGGTCGCTAGTGCGATCGAGCAGGGCCGTTCATCAATTGAAGGGCGTCGCGCAGCTTCTGATGCCAATCGAACTGAAGCTGTTAAAGGAGCGATGGATCTCGGACACCAAGCGGATGAACAAACTAATCGTGAATGGTTCGCTGATAAGGACCGTAGGCGTTAGTCTACGGTCAATGGAGCATCACGAACAAAACCACACATAGACCGAGAACGAACGCAACCAGGTTCGCTGGAGTCCTTGGAAGATCTTGCGAAGCAAGGGCGGCTTCACTCATTGTTTCTTGGACGCGACGACGATCAGCCTCCATGTGAAAGCCGGTCATGTCGCCATTTGGCGTACCATCAAAGGGAAACGACATTTGTAGCTCCTTTCCTTACTGATATCACAGTTCGAGCAGAAAAGCTAGGCGAACTGTGATATTTGGGGGAAAGGGGCCAGTGTTGCCCTTGCGATGTCGAAGGACAAACGGTTAGCCAGAGTTACCCAATTCTGAGACGATGATGCACAAACCTGAGCCGTTGGAGCTATACATTGATCTAAGAGCCCGGCTCCTCGCCGGCGAATTTCCCAAAGGTCATCTGCTGCTCGGTCCTGATATCGCAGCATCATCGGGCGTTACAAAGTCGGCAACGCTTGGCGTGCTAAATGCGCTCTCAACCGATGGATATCTGCAGAAGTATGGGAAGTGGTTCAGCCCTTTAACCTGGACACGTTCGATGATGTCGGAATGTGCTGAAAGGCTGGAAATCTTCCTTGATATTAGCTTCAACCAAACCACAGAAAGCGATCCAGACAGGGACTCAAAGGTTCTGGCATTAGCCAGAACCCTTGAACGGTTGTCGGCCGACGATGAACGTCATTTCCTCGCATTGATGGATGCTACGAGGTTGCTCTTCCGTGCGGGTGAGCGTCGCGGGCTGGCCGAAGTAGTTTTTCGCCTAATCCCGCAAGCTTTCTATCGAAGGGTTTGGAATGATAGTATCGTCGTCCGCACGGTACTCGAGAAATTATCCAATCCTCCTTCCCTTGGAGTGATAACTCAGCCGGGCGAACCGTCCAGCCTAGCTGAAGTGGTCAGGACCCTGTGGTTATCCTCAATTGAGGGTTCGGGCCACGAAATGACCAATAGCAAAGCGGGCGTGGATTTTCATCGACTAGCTAATAGGAATCGTGTTCGTGAGCATGACATTAGGGGCAGGCTTCTGTCCTTATCTCACCCCGCGTACCCTTCTAATCTGCCTGTCACGAACGACGCCGGCGAGCAAAGCTGTTTGGTCGTCATCGATTGAATTAGAAGGGATTGTGGGCTGACTAGGTGATCGAAGCCGCGGCGCTTCGTCTGATCTGCGTTGTTTTCATCGCCGCCTTGCGTCCATCCCTAGCTTCGAGACAATGCATGATCTCTTCAAGCACTTGACCTGTTTCAAAGAGACCTTCGGGAGTGATCCTGGCGGCCCATGCGTATGCGAGTGAAGCTCTGGCGTGTGTTGCGTAGAGCTTGATGAGATCGATCACGTTCGCTGAGGCTACGAGTGCCAGAAAGAAGCGCTGAACTTCGAAGCAAAATTCCAGCGCTAAGCCTTGCTCCGCCAACTCTATAACGCGACCCGCCTGCGTGGTGAGACTAGGAACTACCTTTGAGCAGTCTCTGTAGGTGAAACGCAGCGCGACTGCAGCTTCGATAGCGGCCAACGTATCGAACTCGAAACGGGTGTTATCCGCATCCAGATTTGTCCAAGCGCACCCCGTCATCTGTGTATCGATAAAGCCTGCACGCGAGAGGTCAGCAAAAGCTTTCGCGCCCCATATCTCGTCAGCATGGTAGAATTTCGCGAGAGTTTCTGGGGAAGCGTTTGCCTCAATCAATCCCCCAAGAGAGATTCGCCGTTTGATACCCTCAAGCTCAGAATCACTCGAGCGCTGCAGCTCTTTCGCGGCGGTCAGGTAGAGGCTTCGAACGTCTTCTGGCATTTGATACAAACAGCTAGCACACACGGAGCGTTTGCCAAGCTCTAGGATTTCTTGCTGTCGAGCCTCAATCCCCCAAGGCAATAATTTCGCGGGCATGATACAGGAGTTGGTCCATTTCGTGGGCTAGCAGGTTGAACGGGTCCCACTGTCCTAAACGCAGCGATACCCGCTGCAGAAATTCTATATCGAGCAACTCGACGTCCCCGTTCGCCTCAAATTGATTGAGAGCGATTGTCAGCGTTTGCATGTCGGAGCAGATGCTCGACGGAGCGACGGACGCCCCTGGGACGATGGATAATACAGACGCAGCCTTAGCTGGACGGAAGCCTGGCTTGCCGATGAGGCGTTCTAGGCCATGGCTGGCCATTTTCAGAGGATTTCGAGACAGCATTCGAGTGTCCTGCTGCGTCACGCCATATGGCTCTGATCGGACAAGTGCGTCCGATCTACGTGTGGTCAAAAGGAGCGTGGGTCACTTGGAGGGTCAACGCCGGATTTTCTGTATGTAGTTTTTTAACTATCTGTCGAACCTACGTTTTCGACCATAATCCGCAGAAGCGGTATGTGGAATGTCATCAGGTCCAATGTGGTTTTTCCACTGTTTAAGATGTTGCTACCTATGTTCGCCTTTTGGTAGCCCGGTCTTGAGATGGTGGCCTAAGTTCCCGTCCGTCGGGTGTCGGGTAATGGTGGTTCCACATGGCTAGCGCATGGTCCCGATCTGTACGGGAGGAGGTGGTTAGACGTGATGACCAAAAGCGAAGCGCGCCGGCTTCTCGACGATTTGTCACCTAAACAACTGGAAGTATTGGAACTTCTCTGTAGGCATCTCACCACGAAGGAGATTGCCCACGCCCTTGCTTTGGCACCCAACACGATCGATCAACGCATAGGTGCAATCAGGGATAAGTGGGGGACTACCAACCGCAAGGAAACTCTGCGCCTGTACCAGAGTGCGGTGGAAGCATGTGAAAAACCCACATATGAATTATCTAGCGTCGACGGACTCATCCTGGCGGGCCATGAACACCCCAAGGACCTTGGCGATCATCCTTCAGCTATATCAGATCGGCTACCGATCCCATCAGATGCCTTTAACGAGCCGCATAGAGAATTTGCTTTGCATGGCCTTGATGTGCGGCTTGGGCAGCCAGGCAGAGCTCTGATGGTATTTGTAACGGCGATGCTGATAGCGCTTACGATCGTCGCGGCCTTGACGATAATGGAAGCCCTCAGCCGTATGCTTTGACCAAGCAATAGCTTGAGTTCTGTCAGCGCGCTGGGGCTAGATCGAAGGTGACCGACCTTGTCAAATCAGATGCTGCTTTCCTATCAAATCGGCCTTTTGCTAGCGCTCATTATCGTGCTGTGGAAAGGGGGGAAGCCCGAGCGGATCGGCGGGTTTGTCATCTTAGCGATGGCCATTTGGCAGTTTGCAGCTGACGCATTCATCCCAAGCAGGTTTGAAAATGTCGATTTTGACTCCTTGGTATCGGATCTAATCGGTCTAGCGGGCTTCGGCTATCTAGCGCTGCACGCTCGCCGCCTGTGGCCTATCGTTGCCGCATCTCTTCAGATGTTGTGCGTGTATGCCCACATCATTCGCTTTGCCTCATCAGGCCTTGAGCCAATGGTCTATGCCGTTGCGCGGGGTGTACCGACCGGGGTCGCAATGTTGCTTATGCTTGGGGGGACTATTCTGCACATACAGGCCCGCCGCCGGGGCGAGATTGATCCACCCTGGCAGGACTGGAAGGCAATCCGTGCGGAAAAAAGATACCTCAACATGAAGCAGAGGTATGTTTCTCGAACAGATCAGGGCTAATCGGCAGCCCGGTCAGGGATTTGCTGGAGCTTGATCACATGCAAGGTATCGAGAAGCCCTGGGATGAAGCTCCAAGCATCTGCAGCGACGTTTTTAAGCCGACCACCATCAGGGTGAGTATCAAGATAGATTTTTGCAATCGTACCGGTGGCGCCAACAGCGTGAGCAGCGATTAGGCCGAGCATCCCGCCTTCGCGCTTGCCTTCAAGAAGATATGACCATAAGTCGGCGTCAGGTCCGATTGCTTCCATGAATCCAGTTGCCCAACCTGACAGATCGAATTCGCCTTCGCCATCATCTGCGAATATCGGGGTGTAGGCTGAAGTTGCGCTGCTTAAAGTTTCGCATACTTCCTTAAATCGATCTTGAATCACTTTTGCGACAAGAGATCGCGTTGCATCTGATTCCGTGCCTTGAGGGCCCACGAGTTCCAGCACCCATTGAGCAGAACTCTTATCCTGCAACGAAATGGCGGCTCCCGCGAGATACCCATCCACGAGGTCAACGTCAGGCCGCGTCGTGGGGTCAACGGCTTGCCATGATTTATAGTTCGACCAATCCATGTGCCAATTGTGCAGTCGAAATCGCTGAGGTCAACACCTGGCATTATCGACCGGATCATTGCCAAGCATGGCCGTTGCTCGAACAAAATCGGCAAACTGGACACTTCGAAGAACCGAGCAATTTGGGCGTGATGTAGACGAGCAGGTGCCCGAGAGCGCCGGAGCCCTTCTTTTGGCGGCCTGATCTGCTGATTTTCTGAAGCGAGCCGGGT
>CALMPB010000153.1 GCA_937871985.1 uncultured Burkholderiaceae bacterium | reverse complement strand
TGTCAACGGCGGAGCAAAAGTCGGCCATGGGGCGGCGTAAAACCAGGCCATCGAGTTACACGCCGGGGGGAGTGGCGTGAGGGCGTAGCCCGAGGGCCACTCCCCCCGGCATTGGCTTGCTTTTCAGGGTCTGATTTTAGCCTTGCGGGCCCGGCTGTGAGCGAGGCGATAGCTTTCGCCGTTCATCTCGAGGATGCTGACGTGATGGGTCAGGCGATCGAGGAGCGCGCCTGTGAGACGCTCGGATCCGAAGGTTTCGGTCCATTCGTCGAAGGGCAGGTTGCTGGTGATCAAGGTGGAGCCGCGTTCGTAGCGCTGGGAGATCAGCTCGAACAGCAGTTCGGCGCCGGTCTTGGAGAGCGGTACGAAGCCCAGTTCGTCGATGATGAGCAGTTTGTATCCGACCATCTGCTTCTGGAAGCGCAGGAGACGCCGCTCGTCGCGCGCCTCCATCATTTCGCTGACCAGCGCCGCCGCAGTGGTGAAGCCCACCGACAGCCCTTTCTGGCATGCTGCCAGTCCGAGCCCCAACGCTACGTGCGTCTTTCCGGTGCCCGATGGCCCCAGAGCGATGGCGTTCTCACGCCGCTCGATCCACTCGCAGCGCGCCATCTCGAGCACCTGCATTTTGTTGAGCCTGGGGATGACGGTGAAGTCGAAGCTGTCGAGGCTTTTGACGGCGGGGAAGCGCGCGGCCTTGATGCGCCGCTCGACCATACGACGCTCCCTGTCGATCATCTCCATCTCGACAAGGCGGGCGAGGAAGCGGATATGATCGACGCCTTCAGCGGCACATTGCCTGGCGAGCTTGTGGTGCTCTCGCAGGCACGTAGGCAGCTTGAGTGCCTTGAGATTGTGAGCGAGAAGAAGCTCCGGGGTCTGATCGCTCATGCGGCCTCCTGCTGGTCGGAGAGCAGGCTCAGATAGGCTCTGGCAAAGGTCTTCTCGACCGTTGTGCGTGGCAGGAAGGGATAGACGTCCAGGTCCAGCCTGGGCGGTACGCGTTCGACCCGGCACAGGACGAGGTGCTTGACGGCATCGAAGCCGATGGCGCCAAGATCAATGGCCTGTTCCACCGCCGCCTGGAGATCGGCGACGGTGAACGTTTCCAACAGGCGCAGCACCTGTACATATTCACGCCTGCCATGCTTGTGCATGCGGCCTTCCATCAACCGCTGCAGTGTCGTGAACGCTTCGGGCAAATCCCAGCCCTGCAAAGGGGCAGCCTGGTCGAATGCGTTGATCTTCTGCTCGATCAGCGGGAGATAATGGAGCGGGTCGAAGATAACCTCCTCGCGGGCATAACAACGAGGATGACGGGCGATGACTTCGCTGCGGCAGCCGATCACCACCTCATCGACATAGGCCCTGATCCAGACCTCCTGATGGCCCCAGGCCACCGGAACCGAATAATCATTGGTCTTGTAGCGCACCAGGGATTGCGAGGAGACCCGCCCACCGGTCTGATCGCAGGCCTCGAAGGGTGTAGCGGGCAAAGGCTGCATGGCCGCGAGATCGCGCTGCAAGCGCTCACCGATCGTCTCGCTCTCCCCGCGCACCTTGTCCTGCTGGCGCTTGCGGCATTGCTCCTCCAGCCACAGGTTGAAGGCCTCCCAGGTCGGGAACTTCGGGATCGGCACCATGAAATTGCGGCGGCAGTAACCAACCAGCCCTTCCACATTGCCTTTCTCGTTCCCCTTGCCCGGGCGGGCATAGCGGTCGCGGATCACGTAATGCGACAGAAAAGCGCTGAACAGCGTGGCACGCTTACGCGTGCCGTCTGGCAGGATCTTCGCCACAAGACAGCGATCGTTGTCGTAGACGATCGAGCGCGGCACCGCGCCGAAGAACGCAAAGGCATGAACGTGTCCGTCCACCCAGGCTTCCGCCACTGCCGCCGGATAGGCCCGCACATAGCAGGCATCACTGTGCGGCAGATCGAGCGCGAAAAAGTAGGCCTTCTGCTCCACCCCGCCGATCTCCACCAGCGCTTCCCCGAAATCGGCCTGCGCATCTCCCGCCGGGTGCGCCAGCGGCACGAACATCTCCCGGCTGCGCTGCTCGCGCTCCCGGATGTAATCCTTGATGATCGTATAGCCGCCAGTGAAACCATGCTCGGTGCGCAAGCGGTCGAATACCCGCTTCGCCGTATGCCGCTGTTTGCGCGGGACGCCGCGATCCCCCTCAAGCCATCCATCGATGATCGCCACAAACCCGTCCAGCTTCGGGCGCGGCGGTACAGACTGACGCCGATAACCCGGCGGCGATGAAAACGACAGCATCTTGCGCACCGTATCGCGCGACACGTTGAAACGCTTCGCCGCCGCCCGTTGGCTCATGCCATCCGCGCAAGCCAAACGGACCTGAAGATAAAGTTCCACGCTGTAGATCCCCACACCTCCCTGACTTGGCAGAAAGGCTTCAAGGTGGACGACTTTTACGCCGCCCGCAGCGGGACTATCCCGCCGCTAGCGTGGCCGAATATTGCTCCGCCGTTCTCA
>CALMPB010000152.1 GCA_937871985.1 uncultured Burkholderiaceae bacterium | reverse complement strand
CTGACCGGCCTGACTGCGCAACTAGTCGAGGTATTGGCGCGCACTTGCCCCGATGGGCTGGCAGAGCACTTCGTAGACGTCGAGGAACTGCTGGTGTCGTTGCCAGGGACAACTGATAATGAGCTATCCGAGGCCGCCGAGCATCTGATCGCCCTTGGGCTCGTCGAGCATCGGGCCCTGAGCGGCGCCGAAAGAATGCGTCCCACCCAGGCGTTCTATGAACAGTTCGACCATCAAGTCATGAGCGAATGGGGCAGTAAGGGAACTCGCCAGGATGCGGCTGCGATCGCCTCGTTGATGCTTGAGAAGGGAGAGGGACAAGCGCCAGAACTGCTTGCGCTCACCGCCTGGCCGCTGCGTCGTTTCAACCCCGCTCTCGCTCACCTTATGAATGAGCATCCCGGTTGGTGCTGGAGAGATCGCTATCATTTCGACCATCCAACCTATGGCTTGGTGATCGGGCCTAAAGAAAAGGCTGGCCTTCAAAGGTTCGTCCTTGTGATCGAACGCGAGGCGGGGCGATAAACCAGATCGTCAAGCTTCCAACCTATTTGTCGGCCGTGGTTGAGGCCGCCGGCGAGCGTGCCCTTTAGAGGTTTCTTGAATTTTTTCGGCCCACATCCGTAACCCCAATACCCGCCGGGCATAATCTGCTTGTCTTCGGCACAAAAAATGTTGGAGTTCTTGATTTATGCGGTTCAAACGGTCCGAAGGACTCACTCATTCTGAAAAAGTTCTCGCTGGCCTGTGCGACCAGTCATTTCTAAAGCTGTGGACCTATCCCAATCTTTTCAAGAAGCCCGCCAAGGAGCTCACGGACCTGCTGGTGGTGTTCGGAAGCGACATTCTCCTTTTCTCCGACAAATCGTGCGGCTACCCCAACACCGGCAACCCGACATTGGACTGGTCACGCTGGTATCGAAAATCCATTTCCGATTCAGCACATCAGATCGACCAGGCCGAGCGGTGGCTGCGTAGCTTTCCGGATCGTGTCTTCCTCGATACTAAATGCACCACACCGCTTCCGCTCGCGCTACCATCCGGAGCGGACATGCGAATTCATCGCATCTGCGTTGCGCTCGGCGCTGCCGAGCGGGCAGAGACCGACACCGGTAAGCGCGGCTTGGCTGTTTCCCCTTCGGTTCAGAACGACGCGATGCCATTTACGGTGGGAAACACGGACAGAGCCCGTGGCTGGGTCCACGTATTCGATGAGGAAAGCCTGGCCATAGTGCTTCGTGAACTGTCGACGATCTCTGACTTCGTTCACTACCTTAACAGCAAAACGGCTCTCTTTGATGAAGGCCAATTCGTCAGTGCCGAATCCGAACTCGATCTTATGGCCTATTATCTTTGGAACGATCGAACGTTTCCGTCGACGGAGCAGCCTTTCCGCCTCGATCCGAACCTCTGGCCCAAAGTCGAAGCCGATCCATCTTTCCTTCGCGGTCGTGCAGAAAACAAGGTTAGCTATTTCTGGGATAGGCTCATCGAATATGTCACCGGGCATTATCTTGGAGAGACGCTTGAGTTTGGCAATGAGATGGAGATGGCCGACCATGAGCGGCTGGTCAGGATAATGGCAGGCGAGACGAGGCTCTTTCGCCGTATCCTCTCCAGCATGATCCTCGAGCGCGCGGCCGCCGCCCGGAAGCACGCAATCGGAAGTCTTCTGGAATCCGGCCAGCCCGACGTGAACTATGTCCTCTATATCGGGCGCGGGGACCAAGGTGGAGATCATGCCACCTATCGGGCAGACCGCGCAGAGGTCCTGAAATCGCGTTGCATTGCGGCCAAAGCGGTCAAGCCGCAGAAGCGCTACATCGTCGGCATCGGGTTGGACGCGATGGGGGTAAAAGGTTCGTCGCAGGACTTTTTGTTGATCGACACCAAAGACTGGCCTTCTGAGGCGGTAGAGAAAGCCGAGCAGTTGCGCCAAGAGTTCGGCTACTTCATTCCAGGCAAGGCCATCGAGAGCCGCGTACACGTGGACGAATATCCGGATAATTAGGCATTCATCTGAAAAGATCGGTCTATGGCAGCTCAGAATGGACTTCCGAACTCATTCTCCCATTGCGTGAGTTTCGCGCAGGCTTTCTGAAAGGTCGTTTCGTCCTTCACGTAAAGCAGTGCCGTCTTCCGATCGAATTCGTCGTCACGAGCATTCAAAAAAGCCAATGCATGTTTGGGAGGAAGACAGCTGTTTGCCAGATCGGTGATCTTGTCCTGGTATTCCGCTTTCTCGGCTGCGGCCTCGGCTTCGCTGCGGCGCTGCCTAACAAAGGCCGATAGAGCCTCCCGCGCACGGGCCAATCCAGACTCACTATCTTCCGCTAGCTCCACAGGCGTCATGTCGTTCATGTCCGCGCGTTTTGTGTGCAGAAATGCTCCCAAATCCGCGCCATTCAACTCCTTTTCCGCATCGACGCATAAACGCTCGCGCCTCAAGTGACGAAGGCGATTCGCTTCTTGCAATTGCAGCCTGCGGCGCTCTTCGGCCTGCTCTTCCATCTTGGCTTTGCGGCGCGAAAGGGCATTGCCGATAGGGAGCCCTGCAGTTCCGTAGGGGAGAGGACCGCTTCCTTCCAGCATCTCCGCGATGTGTTCGATCTGGCCGATGATCTTGGGCGACTCGATGTCCGAGCGCAGCGCCTTGTCATATGTCAAACCGGATTCCTGATGGATCGATTGCAACCATTGCTCGACGGTCGTGCCCGCGCGTTCGTCCTGGGGAAGCTCACCAAGGATCCACCTTACCCGCTGCACGGTCGCCTGTATCGAAGCCGTTCTTTGGTTCTCAGCCAGCGTCCTCGCGTTCCATGGCTTGGCGAACGTCGCGGCAAGCACGACTCCGTAGCCTTGTTGAACCAGGATGCCTTCGCCGAGCAAATATCTCAGATAATTGTCGACCGCTTTCCAGGCCGGGGCGAAGCGGGCCTCGATCGCGGTGACGTCCTGCGCCACATCGCTGGGCATACGGAGAAAGGGCTTCTGGATCAGACGGCGCTTTTCCAGATGATTGGCGATGGGCACGGATTTACACTGGGCATTGCCGAGGCGGCGATCATGAAAGACCTCGGCCA
>CALMPB010000151.1 GCA_937871985.1 uncultured Burkholderiaceae bacterium | reverse complement strand
GCCGGATCGACGGCCCATACGATGGCGCCATAGGGTGAAGTAAGCGGCACCACCCAGCCATTGGGACCGATCACGGGGCGGTGTTGCGGCACGACCCCGATCAGGTCAAGGACGCTCCCGGGGATTTCTTCACCCAGCGGCACCCATTGGCCCGAGGAGACATTCAAGGTGACCGGCAGCGTGTAGCCTGCGGGAAGGGTGAAGGCTTCGGACACCGTCAACTCGAACGGTGCGGTTTCCCCCGGCGCCAGCAGGCCGCGGGTTTCGGTCAGGGTGCCGCCGATGGAAATGGCCGCCGGAGTGACGACGCGGAGCTTGCCGCCCTTGCCGAAACCATAAGAGGCGATCTCGCCGCCGCCGTCGATCACCAGGCCGCCGGCGCTGAGGCTGATGTCGCCGCCGTTGCCGCCCAGCGTGGAACCGCCTGCACGCAGCGCACCGCCGCCGGAAGCATCGATACGCGAGCCCGACTCCAGCGCCAGCTCGCCGAAGGTGGACAGGCTGACTGCGCCACCGTTGCGGAAAGCGATGCCCCAGGCGCTGGCCGGATCGAGCACGGCATTGGTCCACAAACCGCGGGTGTCGATGATGATGCCGTTGGCCAGAGTCAGCGGTAGCGCATCGCCATACGCCGAAACACCGACATCGATCTTGACTGATCCCCCGCGCGCGGTGATGGAGCCCTGCAGCTCGACGGCTCCGGCGAAATTGAGCGCGCCGCCTGGCGCCAGCGCAAGGTCGTCGCCGAGAACGATGCGCCCCTTGGTATCGACCCCCAGGCCGCCCAGCCCCGCGGCATTGATACGGGCCAGATCCGCCCAGAACAGCTTGACGCCCGCGTCCAGGGGCGCCTCGGGCGCGGACGCCGTCAGACTGACGTCGGCCTGCCGCTGGAGGCGGGCGATGCCGGCGATTTGCGGATTCAGGGTCGGGTCCCAGGTCTGGAAAACCAGCCGGCCCGCCAGCGCCGCCTGGGTCTGACTCAGCTTGTAGCCGTCGTTGACGACACTCGGGCGGATGTCTGTCTGGCGCATGCCATTGAACACGGAGGCATCGATGTCACCCGCGAGCGAGGCCGCCTGCGACCAAACTTCCAGCTTGCCAGCGTCGCGGCCGACGGTGTAGCCGTTTTCCAGGTGCCCCTGCGGGGCGATGATCGGGTTGTAGTAGTTCTCGGTGACACCCCAGCGCTCGTGCGTGCTCTCGAAGCCCACATAGACCCCGCCGTACACGAAACTGGCCGGTGCCTGGCCCACCGTGTAAAGCTTGCCGTCCGCCCCCCTGAGCCAGCTTTGCCGCACATAGCCGGTAGCCACGTCGACCGAGCCGCCGGCGATGTTGATCAAGGACCCGGCAGCGGTGGCGATGCTGTCGGTGACAAGTTTGATGCTACCGCCCTGCGCCATCCACTCGCCGATGCCGTGGCCGGCGTTGCCCAGGTAGCCGGAGACTTCGAGCAGGCCGCCGGCGGTGTAATAGCGGTCGCTTTCGTAGCCGTCGGTGCCGGCGGGCACCAGCACGAGATCGCGGCGATCGACCCAGAGATTGCTGTTGAACAGTCTGCCGGCGTCGCGATTCAAGGGCGCATCGCGCAGTTCGTTGCCCTGCACGTTGACCTTGATGTTGTTGCTTTCCATGGCGACGTTGACACCCACGGCCCCGGAAACGTCGAGGATCGCTCCCCTATCGACCGCGATGGCACCCGGGTTGTAGACAGGGGTCTCCTTGGTGCCGGACGCGCTGTTGCCGGAGGTGACGGCAAGCTGGCCGCCGGTGGCCAGCGTGAGGCTGCCGCCCCCGAAGCCAACCACGCTGCCGCCGACGATCTCGATGCGCGAAAGGTCGCGGCGATCGGCCAAGGTGGAGTAGTTGTCGAAGCCCCGGGTGGTGCCCGCAACGGCGGCGGCACTGATGCGCTGCTGGTCCAGCGCGGCGGATTCCTTGATCAGCGCATCGCGCTGCGCGTCGAGCGCCGTGGCTACGCCGTCGTCCTCGATCAGCACCGCGGTCGTCGAGCCCTCGCCCAGCGTCACGCTGGCGCGCGCATCGGTCGCCGAATTCAACAGGTGGATGGTGCCGCGCGCGTTCACCGTGGTGCTGCTGACCGCGACGCCATCCTGCCGTACCTCGCGCCCAGCCAGCGTGATGTCGCCTTCGCGCGCCGCGATCAGGCCGCTGTTGACGACCCGGCCCGCCGGGTTCGGTACGGGCCTGCCTTCGCCATCCACGGTGTCGGCGTTGAACTGCGGCATGATCTCGCTGCCGCGCACGGTGGAGAACGAGTTGGCGTCGGAACTCACTCCCTTGCGAATGACGAAGCTGTCGCCGGCGGCGAGCAGGGCCTGGCCCTTGCGAGCGGCGATCTCGCCGGCGTTCTCTACTTGCGTGCCGAGCAACATCACATAGCCCCCGCCGTCGGTCACGGATCGGGGTTCGTCGGTCGTGATCTGCGCTCCCCGCTCCACCTTCACGGCACCACCGGCATGGGTGAAGCTCGGCATCGTCGCGGTTGCGCCGTACACGCCGTTGATCTGGAACTGCGTGTCGGTGATGGTGGCGGCGGCCGCCACCAGATTGCGCACGTTGACCTGGCTGCTTCCCTCGAACACGACGCCGTTCCGGTTCGCGATCAGCACCGTGCCGTCGGCCTTGATCCGGCCCTGGATCTGCGAAGGCCGCGCCAGCGGATCGTTGACCTTGTTGAGGACCGCCCAGTCCTTCTGTTGCTGGAACTCCACCGTGGTGTTCTTGCCGACGTTGAAGGTCTCCCAGTTCAGAATCGCCTTGTCGGCAGTCTGCTGGATATCCACCGTGGCATGCCCGTTGGCGACGGTCTGCGCCGGGGCCTGCGCATTGAGCCACCCAGCCGTGAGCGAGTTCGCGTCGACCTTCAGCCCGCCTTCGGCCAGGCCATCCGGCACGGACTCGCCATTGGCCAGCGCCTCGGCTCTTTTTTGCGCCTGGAGCGCCTGCTGGGCCGCGATGGCCCGCGCCGCCACGTTCAGATTGTCGATCGACGTTTGCAGCTTCTGCCGGGCCGCCGCCGACTGCTGCGACGGATTCGTCAGGCTGGACGCCGGCATGCCGTTAGGCAGCTTGCCGGTTGCCGCAGCCCCCGCCTGCACGGCCCCCTTGGCGGCGAACCAGGCCGGACTGAACGCCTGCTGCGCCTGTGCGCCGCCGACCATGCCGCCTGCCGCCAATGCCAGCGCGATCGGCGCCATCGCAAAACGCCGTTCGGATACGCGCGGGGTCGCCGAACGTTTGAGGTCAGAGTGACAGCCGCGATGCGCGTGCTTCATGGGAGATATCCGCCAGTAGGTTGGAATCGGTGCCGTCTGGCTGTCGGCGCTGCACGCCCACAGAGATCGGTCCGTCTATCTGGAAGACACGCAGCAACCCCGCAACCCGCTAAATATTTTCGACTGTGGTCGAAACCCGTGCGGCCACGCGACCTCTCAACTGAGAACCAGCACCCCGGCGGGAAACGTCCGCGCATGCAGATCGAAGGTATGCTGGAGCTGCACGATGGCCTCGTCCAGGACAGCGATGCGAAAGCGTCCGCTTACCGGCTGATCGCGCTTGGACTCCGCCATCAGCACTATCCTGCCAGGGCGATAGCGATTGATCTCGTCCACCACCCGTGCCAGGGGCGTCTGCCTGAACAACAGTTCGCCGCGGCGCCATGCCGACACCTCGTCAGGCTCGATGCGGGCCTGGCGGCCGATCGACATGGCGTCGTAGATCGTCTGCTGGCGGGCCTGCAACTGGCGGATGCCGGCGGGATGCTCGATGCGCACCGATCCTTCGATGCAGGTCACACACACACTGCCAGCCAGATTCCGTACCTCGAAACGGCCGGATTCGGCCACGGTCCGGCCCGCGCCCGCCACGACGTGGAAGGCGGCGCCGACGCCGGCCAGGTCGATCGCGGCCTCGCCGGACAGCAGGTCGATACCGGGGATCTCGCCAGCTGCCGCCCGCCGGCGGATACGGGTGTTGGTATTGAGGGTGATGCGGACCCCTTCGGTCCACGCGATGGCTTGCTGTTCGCCAGTGCCGGTGCGATAGTCGGCGCCCCATTCGCCGGGCGCCGGCCACAGGCCGAGCGGCGGGTACGCCACCACCACGCCGGCAACCGCTGCCGCGCTGACGGCCGTTCCCAGGAATGCGCGGCGGCTGACCCTCGGGCCTTGCATCATGCGTTCGTGCCTGGCCGCGGCCTTCGGATCGGTACGCAGCAATTCGCCGAGCACGGGCTTCATCGCCCGCCACTGGCGCTTGGCGTCCTCGAAGGCGGCGGCATGCGCGGGGCTGGCGTGCTGCCAGCGCTTGAATGCCTGCAAATCCACCTGCCTGACTTCGCCCACGGCCAGACGGCTCAACCAGATGCGGGCCTCTTCGCGGAGCGCATCGGTGGTGCCCTGGTCGGCGGCTGTGGAAGGCATGAAAATCGTCATCCTGTCATTTCATTGGGTCATACTGCGTCGCGCATGCCCTTCCCTCTTCAGGAAGACACTTGGCATCGTCCAAACCCGCTATTTATTTCTCTCGGCCATGCGAGCCGCACAGTAGTCGTTGGCACGCTTGAGTTCAAGCTCGACCGTGCGCAGCGACACGCCGAGACGCTTGGCCACGTCCTTCTGCGCCATCCCTTCCCATCGCACCAACAGCAGCACGTCGCGGCGGCGCTCGGGCATGCGCCTGATGATCTCCAGCAACGCCGCCATCTCCGCGCGCGCCCCGACGGTTTGTTCGGGGCCCGGGGCCTGATCGGCCACTTCCAGCAGCGCCTCGACCTCGGTGCCCGGCACGATGCTGCTCTGGCTGCGCAGGTTGTTCAGCGCCACGTTCACCGACATCCGCAACAGGAAGCCGCGCGGATTCAATACCGGCGCCTGGTCATGCAGGCGGTGCACCCGTAGCCAGGTGTCGTGCAGCGCGTCATCGGCCAGCTCGGGATTGCGCAGGTGCCGCATCAGGCGCCGCCGCAGATCGCCGTAATGCCGCGACAGATACTCCAGCAGCAGGATCCGCACTTCTTCGGACATGGCTACATCGCCCCCGCATCGCAGGCCGGAGCACTCTCGTTCGGCGGCAGAATCAGCAAGGTGACGGGTTGTGCCAGTTCGGGCGGCGGTGCGCGGCCGACACGGACACCGGCGACCACGTCGACCAGCGCCGCATCCCGCCGCCGGTCGCTGGTGGCGCCCAGCAGCCGGACGCGACGGACTTGTCCGGTGGCATCGACCTCGAAGCGCAGCAGGGATTGATCGTCATGCCGTACCGTACGGGGATCGGCACACAGCGCCTGCCATACCCGCGCCTGCAGCAGCCCGTCGTAGGCCAGAAGATTCGCGCGCGCAGCGGTACGGCTCGCCTCGGCGTTCGCCAGCGCCTGTGGACTCGCCGGCCTGATCACCAGCGCATTGGCCTTTACCGCGGCGACCTCCTCCGCGGCCAGCCCCGTGCCTTCGAGCAACAGGTGAAGCGCGTCAACGGACCGGTATCGCCCGCGCACCGGCGAGGCGGTGCGGCCGACGACCAGCGTGCTGCTGAACAGCGCCGACCGCCCCGAGACGACGGCGAACCGGTCCAGCGCATCAGCGAGCGGCAACGCGGGAATGTCGAACTCGATCGCCGGAGCGACCGGGTCGGCTGCCTGCGCCGGGACCGATGCCAGCAACGCGCCTGTCACCCCCAGAATGACAGCGCATCGGCTCAAGCGGGCCGCTTGCACGGACATTTCGGCGGGTCATCCCCGCGCTGGCCATTGCCGCGCGCGCAGCCAGGCCCACGGTCGTGCCGCGGGCGCAATGATGGAGAGCGGGATCGGCTCGGCAAGGTCGGCACACCATTCTGGAATGGTGCCATCCTGCCCCGCGGGCGTGACGGCTGTATGACAAACCCAAGAAGCAAAAAAGGAGCCGAAGCTCCCTTTCCTCATCGGCACTGCCCGCCGCGATCAGAACGGCATCGTCGTCGCGGCTTCCGTGCTGCTTCCCGTACCCGCGTTGCAGAACGTGGGATCGTACTGGTAGACCCACGTGGTCTTGGGTATGGCGTTGGGCGAGGTCCACGAACTCATCTGTGTCATGGTGTTGAAGATGAGTGTCGAGCGCTGCGTGACCTTGTTGGTGAAATCGCCGTCCTTCTCCTCGACCGTGAACGAAGCCTCGGCCACCACCGGCGCATTGTCGTTCTCATTCATGTACCAGAGCGAGACGGAAAAATCGGCGCCCTGCTGCCCCAGGTCGCTGTTCGGACCGTCGTAGGTTTTTTCCCAGACCGAGAGATTGCCCACGATCACCAGCGGATCGTTCGGGGTCACGGTCAGCCCGGTCGCCTTGGAATACAGGTCCGTCACATCCTTCATCTTGTTCAGGTTCTTGCTCGTCGAGAAATCCTGCTTGGTCGAACGCGAGTAGGCTTCGACCGAGGCGGTCTTGTCCATTTCGAACTTCGACTCGGCACCCGACTGGGTGCCTTTGATCGTCACGGCGGCAGCCGCGGACTGCGACGTCGAACGGAATTTCAGGGTCGACTCGCGGTTGCTGTCCACGCGCTCGCGGAAGGAATAGGATTGCGCGCGCAGCTGGCAGGTGCCCGGGGAATCGTAGAAGCGCACGGTGCGCTCTTTGTCCTTGGCGAAGCTGCCGCCTATCGTGCGGTCGAAGCCGGCCGAGGTCAGCGCTGCCTTCAGGTCGGCCAGGAACGCATTCGATGCGATTTTCGGTTGGTTGGCGAACAGCGCCGGGTTCAACATGACCTTGTATTCCCGCGACGTGGGCACGTCGGCGTGGGCCCATCCTGCCATCGCCATTGCCGCCGCCAATACCCCAGCCTTCATCCAGCGCATGCTTTTCTCCCTATGTGCGTTCATCGCACTGGCGAAAGATGATGGAGGAATCATGTTTCAACCCTGTTGCTCGGCGCACGGACTTGCCCCGATCGCGATCAGGGCAAGCGGATGCCGCTGCCCCTGACCGTCACCACCTCTCCGAACTCCCGTTCGTGCTCGACGTTGGCGGACACCGCCCACGGCCTGGCCTCGGCTTGCATGTCGGGCCACGATTTCTGCGCGCTCGTGATCGCCGCGGCGGCTTTCGGATCCTGCGGCGCGGCGGGCCGGATATCGGCCGACAGCCCCGCCGTTGGTTGAGTCAGCGTGTAATTCGAGGCATCCGCGCCGCCCAGTCCGAAACTGCCCTGCAGCGTCACCGCTTTGCCGACGCCTACCTCGGCATCGGCGAACGAGGCCGTGACCCCACGCCCGTCCAGCGCCACCTCGTCGCCCGCCACCGTCCCCGACAACGCCGCACCCGTCCACGTGGCCGTGGTGGTGCCATCGTAGGTCTTGTCGCCGGCCGACAACCCCGTAACGGTCAGCGCCTTGGGCGTCACCGTGTAACCGCCGCCCACGAAACTGATGTCATAGCCCCGCTGATCGGAATACAGGCCGGACACGTTCAGCGTGCGGCTGCCCGCATTCTTGTCGTCCAATGCATAGACGGCCGTGCCGTCCAGGACCGCCGAGCCGATCGACTGAGTATAGGTACCGCTGGCCGATGTATTGCCGTCGTAGACCTTGCTGCCGCCATCGGCGGCGGTAACCGCGATCGACGTCAGGAAGGTTCGCAGCAAAGGCGTGGTGCCGCCTTCGTAGATGCGCCAGACCGTATCCTCGCCGCCCCGGTCGGAAATATTCCAGCCGGCCGCGGTGAACGTGGAGAGTTGCCGCAGCTCATCCAGCCGCTTGCCTGTCGCGCCATCCGGATTGCCCCCTCCCGATCCGTTGTCGACGGGGTTGCCGCCGGCATCGGTCGTGGCGTAGAAACTGCGGGCGACCGTGCCGTCGTTCATGCCGACCAGGCCGCCGCGGGTGCCGGCGCCTGTCACCTCGCCCATCGCATAGGTCTCGGCGATCTCGCCGCCCGAGTTGCGGCCCACCAAGCCGCCGGTATTGTCACCGCCCGCCACGGTACCCGCCGCATAGGCGTTGGTGATCGTACCGTTCAGGTTATGGCCCACCAGACCGCCGGTATCGTCACCGCCCTCCACCGCTCCCGTCGCATAGACGTTGGCGATGGTGCCCTCGTTGACGCCTGCCAAGGCGCCGGTATAGCGGCCGCCCGCGACGGCGGCATCGGCCAGGCCGATGTCGCGCACGGCGCCGCCCAAGTGGCCGAACAGGCCGACATAGTCGGCCGTCCGATCGATCCTGAGGCCGCTGACGACGTACCCACGCCCGTCG
>CALMPB010000150.1 GCA_937871985.1 uncultured Burkholderiaceae bacterium | reverse complement strand
ACCCATCAAAAGTGCGACAAGATCACAGCATATGAGCATGCGGCTAACCGCCGCTGAGCGCGATCGCCTGGTTCGGTGGTGTGAAGATCGCAACTTGAGCATCGCCGATGGGGTCATGTCTTTGCTCGATATAGCGAATCAATCTGCGGACTGAGCCGCAGAGAATTCGGCCGGAGGGTGCGAGAAAAGAGGGAGGGAAGTTGGCCGAGGAGACGTGTTATGACGATCAAGGCCAACAGACCTTCCCAGGAGCTCGTCGATATTGTCGCGGGGCTGCGCGGCACATGGCATGGCGTGTATGCGATGGTGCGATGGTGCGATGTCCGGCTCATGCTGACGGTAAGCCAAGTCTTTCGCTACGACAAGGCGATCGCGGCATTCTGGTACACTGCTTCGCCGGCTGCACTAACGAGGATGTCCTTCGAGAGCTCAGAACCGTATCGCGGATCCGCGGAGCTCCTCCGCCTAACTATCGCCGTGATGCTGGCACCGGCAATGTAGATCGGTTGTGGGAGCAGGGTGTCGCTATTCGAGGGACTCTCGCCGAGCGTCATCTCCAGGCACGCAAACTGCCCCTGGATCTCGAGGACCTGCGTTTCCATCCACATTGTCCGCACAAGCCGAAGCCGCACACCGAGTACAAGCCAGCGCTCCTCGCCGCGGTTCGCGAGGGATTGCAACTGACCGCGATCCAGCGAATATTCCTAGATCCCGTCTCCGGATATCGGACAGAGAAGGTTATGCTAGGCCGACCGGGGCAGGGGGCTTGGCGCCAGAGGCTTGATGGCGCGACCACTTTGGCACTGGCTGAAGGTATGGAAGATGCAGGGGCATTCCTGAAACTCCACGGGATCGTCACCTGGGCTGCATTAGGCGCCAGTCGGCTGCATTTGCTGTCAATTCCAGATCAGGTAACCAACATCATCATTGCCGAAGACAACAATAAGGCAGGAAGGCTAGCCGCGCGCCAGGCTTGGAAAACATATCGGGAGCAAGGACGTAAGGTTACCCGCATGACGCCTCGCCCCTGCGGGGATTGGGCCGAGGTCAACGAGAAAGCGTAAAGGGGAGAGGGAGGCATGGTGCTGACAATGTTCAGCATCAGGAGCTTCATGTGACCGACCTATTTACGCCTACGGCTGATCTCCAGCACAACGCCTACTCGCGGATAGCAGACCACATCGCTGCAGGCACCCTGGACCGCAAAATCCTCAATGCCGAAGCAAACAGGGTCTTTCAGGGGACCAATGCCAACGGTGCCTGGACACAGCGTGACACGTTCGAGTTGATGGAGCAGGGGCTTACGCTCCATGCCCGGAGGATGGAGCCGATCGCTAGCCTCGACGGCATCGCTGCGATTTCCGCGCTCCTCGATAGCTTGCCTACTCAGACGGTGCGCAGCGAAGAGCAGATCCGCTATCAGCAATTCTCGACGCCGCTGGATCTCGCAGCCCTTGCTGTTCTTATAGCGCAGCCGCGCAACGCCGATATCGTGCTGGAACCGAGCGCGGGCAACGGCAATCTGATTGCGTTGCTCCCACCTGTGGCAGCGCTGCATCTCAACGAACTTTCCGACCAGCGACATCGGGCACTGTCGAGGCTTTTTCCTCGTGCCAGCGTGACGCACTTCGACGCTGCCATGCTTGGCAGTCATCTTGATCGTAAGGTGCAACCAAGCCTGATACTTATGAACCCACCCTTCGCGCGCTCTGAGGGCAGGGGCAAAGATCGGTACGCCGCGGTTCGTCATCTGCGCTCCGCGCTTGGACGCCTCATGCCGGGCGGCCGCATCGTTGCGGTGATGCCCGACTGGTTCGAGCCCAAGGCCTCCATGGAGAAGATCTACGATGCGACCTTCGCCGGTTGCAGCGTGCTCGATGCATTTCGCCTCACCCGATGCTACCATAAGCAGGGGACCAGCATTGCCGTGAGGCTTTACGTCATCGACAAGCGAGCGGGGGGTGCACGACCCGCGGTCGTGGATTGCGAGACGGTTGCCGATATCGTGAAAGTCGTCACGTTGCGCCCCCGGCTCTTCGCTGATCGAGGTGCGGCACCCGCAGCGAGCAAGCCATCATTGTTCAAAGCGGTGCGGTCGAGCAAGTCGCTCCCTGTTCGGGCCATGATTGAGCCCAGGCGTAATGACGTGCTTCCCGTGCTCTATACCCCGCTCGAGGCTCCACGACCTCTTGGCCAGCAGGCCGGGGTCTATATTCCCTATCGGCCGAGCCGAATTGATCTCCATGACGCCGGCACGCATCCGACGCCGCTGGTAGAATCCGTCGCCATGGCCTCAATCGCCGCCCCGATCCCCACTTACGAGCCGCGCCTCCATGAGAGGATCGTCAGTGAGCGTCGCCTGTCCGAGGCGCAACTGGAAACCATCGTCTATGCTGGCAGTGCCTGGAGTCAGTTCCTTCCCGGGCATTTTGTGCCCAACAAGGAAGGTGTCGGGCTGTCTGTCCACGAGGATGGGCGCGCCTACCGGATGGGCTATTTCCTTGGTGATGGCACCGGCGCCGGCAAGGGGCGGCAGATCTCGGGCTGCATTCTCGACAGCTGGGTCAACGGTCGGCGCCGCAACATCTGGATCTCCAAAAACGAGCAACTGCTGGAAGACGCACGCCGGGACTGGCAGGCGATCGGCGGGATGTCGGCAGACGTTCAGCCGCTCTCGAACTGGAAAATCGATGAGCCCATTACCTTGACGGAGGGCATACTGTTCGTGACGTTCCCGACGCTACGAAGTCAGCGGCAGGAAGCAAGTCGGCTGCGGCAGATCCTGCAGTGGGCGGGAGAAGATTTCGATGGCGTCATCGCTTTCGATGAATCCCACGAAATGGGCGGCGTCGCGGGAGGGGAGGGTGCGCTCGGCAAGACCGCCGGTTCGCAGCAGGGCATCGCCGGTGTGCTGCTTCAGAACAACCTGCCCGATGCCCGAGTCCTCTACGCCTCGGCGACCGGGGCCTCGGACGTCAACAATCTCGCCTATGCCGTGAGGCTTCCGCTCTGGGGACCAGGCACGTCTTTCGCGAGCCGCGAGAACTTCATCAGCGAAATCCGCTCAGGCGGGATCGCTGCTATGGAACTCGTGTCCCGCGATCTCAAGGCACTCGGGCTTTACCAGTCGCGGGCGCTCAGCTTCGCCGGCGTGGAGTACGATGTGCTGAAGCACGAGCTCCGACCCGATCAAATCGAGATCTACGATGCTTATGCCGATGCCTGGGCGGTGATCCATCGCAACGTCGAGGCAGCGCTCGCGCAAACTGGTGTAATCGACGATGTGGGCGGTGCCACGCTTAACAGCGGCGCCAAGGCGGCGGCACGCTCACGCCTCGAATCCTGCAAGCAGCGCTTCTTCAACCAACTGCTGCTCTCGATGAAGTTGCCGACGATCATAGCCGCGACCGATGAGCATCTTGCGGCAGGCCAGTCGGTAGTCATCCAACTGGTCACGACCGCCGAAAGCATCCTCGATCGCCGTCTGAATGGCCTGAGCCCAGAGGAACGCGCACGCCTGGAAATTGATTTATCGCCGCGCGAGTACGTTATCGATTACCTCGATCGCGCCTTTCCGACGCAGCAGATGGAGACATTCACCGACGATACCGGCAAGGCCTATTCGCGGCCGATGTTCACCCAGGACGGCGCTCCCATCCATAACCAGGCGGCGCTCGATGCCAAACAGAGCCTTATCGAGCAGCTCTGCGCGATGCCGCCGATCAAGTCTGCCCTCGATGCCCTGATCGAGCATTATGGCACCGATGCTTTCGCAGAAGTCACCGGGCGAACAAAGCGGCTGATCTCTCTGCCTGACGGCGCCCAGAAGCTGGAAAGCCGATCGTCTCGCACCAACCAGTCAGAAGCGGCTGCTTTCATGGCTGGGCAAAAGCGGATCCTTGCCTTCAGCGACGCCGGCGGCACCGGCCGATCCTACCATGCCAGCCTCGATGTTCCCAATCAGCAGCAGCGCGTCCATCTGCTGCTGGAACCAGGCTGGCGTGCCGATCGCGCCATCCAGGGGCTTGGACGAACACACCGGACCCATCAGGCCACCACGCCGCTTTTCCGGCCGTGCACCACAGACTGCAAGGGCGAGCTGCGCTTCACCAGCACGATCGCCCGGCGCCTGGACAGTCTCG
>CALMPB010000149.1 GCA_937871985.1 uncultured Burkholderiaceae bacterium | reverse complement strand
TACGCGCATCGCCAGCGGCTCGGAAGATATCAATAAGTCGGATCCGATACCCGGCCCGTATCACCGCGCGCCAAAATCCGACTCATGGACAAGGACGCGGGCGACGGCCGGGATAAGGTGGTGGAGCGCGGTCAGCTCATGGGGCATTGGCCATGAAACGCGTCTTGATGGTCTTTCAGTGGCGTTGCCACCGTGCGGACGGTGTAGCGGCCCTTGTCGTCTTTCACGGCCTCGACCACCCTCATGTCCTGGATGGGGAAATGATTGTTGTTGAACTTGAACTTGCCACGCACCGACTTGAAATCGGCCGCCTTCAGCGCCGCCCGGAACGCATCCTTGTCCGCGACATTGCCTTTCACCTTGGCGATCGCCGAGTCCAGCAACAAGGCGCCGTCATAGCCTTGCGCCGCCCACGTGGAAGGGATGCGATGATGCTTGCTTTCAAATTTTTCGACGAAGTGCTTGTTCGTGGGATTGTCGACGTCGGGGCTCCAGAAGGTGCCGCCCAGCGCGCCAAGCGCGCTGTCCTTCAAGGCGGTCACCGCGGGAATTTCCAGGATGCCGGCCGACAATATGGGAATGGTCTTGTCCAGCCCGGCAAGCCGGTACTGGCGCACAAACGATATGCCCAGCGCTCCCGGATAAAACGCGAAGATGGCGTCGGGCTTGTCCGCGGCAATCTGGGTCAGCTCGGCGGAAAAGTCGAGCTGGTTCACCGGCGTGTAGATTTCATCGACCACCTTGCCGGTGTAGTAACGCTTGAATCCCGAGATATAGTCCTTGCCGGCCTGATAGTTCGGAGCCAGGGCCACCACCCGCTTATAGCCTTTGTCGCTGGCGTATTTGCCCATCGACTCCGACTGCATGTCGTTCTGCCACGACGCCACGAACAGGTTCGGCGAACAACTGGCGCCGGCCAGCGGTGAAGGCCCCGCGTTGGTGCTGATCATGAACACGCCTTTGTCAGTCACGGACTTGGCAACGGCCATGGCCACGTTGGAACCCGATATGCCGCTGATGATGGGCACGTGATCGCGCGTGATCAGCTTCGTGACGATCTGGGTCGCGACTTCCGGCTTGAACTGGTCGTCTTCCTTCAGGATTTCGACGGGAACGCCGCCCAGCTTGCCCCCGCGCTCTTCGACCGCCTGCATGAAGCCGTCATATTGCTCTTGGCCGACAATGGCCAGCGGTCCGGAAAGCGTCACCATGAAGCCGATTTTTATGGGGGGCTGGGACTGCGCGAAGGCTGCCGTTGCCGCCAGCGCCGCCGAACCGGCCAGGCAATATCGAAGTGAACGCCGAAGTGATTTCTTAAGCATAATCCGTCTCCCGCCAGGGACATGCATGCCGATCTCCCCAGCCATTCTATTTATTTATATAGATTATCGATCCGAGCATCGAAGCCTGAACAAGCGCGAAGCGGCTCGACATGTTGCATTCCGATTGTGTCATCGATGGCAACAAGGCGGAAGATAACCAGACCGGACCAGTGATACCTGCGTAGCATCACCCGCCAATCCATACATCCTCGCACCGAAAGGAAGACGGCGCGGAACCCGGGAGCTGCGGACGGTTCGCGCCGGCGGCGCTTCTAGGCGGCGTTGTCCAGGTCGTGCGCGCCCAGCAGCATTTCGTTCAGCCCCTTGCCCGCCTCGATCATGGGCCACACACTCTCGCTGCGATCCGTCATGAAGTTCATGAACACCAGCTTGTCTTTCATGGCGAAGGCATCCCGCAGGGCCTGCTCCACGTCGCCTGGGCTCTCGATGGTGATGCCGACGTGGCCGAACGATTCGGCCAGCCTGCCGAAATCGGGCAAGGCATCCATATAGGACTCGGAATGGCGCGAACTGTTATAGACGTCCTGCAACTGGCGCACCATGCCCAGCGAACGATTGTTCAGCATGATGATCTTGGGGGTAAGGCGGTACTGTTTGCAAGTGGCCAGCTCCTGAATGCACATCTGGATCGAAGCCTCGCCCGTGACGCAGGCCACGGTCGCCTCCGGATTGGCCAATTGCACCCCCATGGCATACGGCAGGCCCACGCCCATGGTGCCCAGGCCGCCCGAATTGATCCAGCGGCGCGGCTGGTTGAACTTGTAGTACTGGGCGGCCCACATCTGGTGCTGCCCCACGTCGGACGTGACGAAGGCATTGCCCTGCGTGACTTCGCACAGTTTTTCAACGACGTACTGGGGCTTGATGATGGAGTCGGACGCCGGATAGGCCAGGCATTTCTGCGCCCGCCACTCTTCGATCCGGGCCCACCAGGCTTGAGTCCGCATTGCGGCGGGCACGGGCAATTCATCCAACTGCGCCAGCATTTGCGCCAGGACGTTCTTGACGTTGCCCACGATGGGAAAGTCGACCTTGACCCGCTTGGAGATCGAGGTGGGGTCGATATCGATATGGATGATGGTGCGCGGCTGGCCGGAAAAATGCGTGGTGTTGCCGATGACCCGGTCGTCGAAACGCGCCCCGATGGCGAGCAGCACGTCGCAGCGGTGCATGGCCATGTTCGCTTCGTAAGTGCCATGCAGGCCCAGCATGCCCAGGAACTTGCCGCTGCTTGCCGCATAGCCGCCCAATCCCATGAGGGTATTGGTGCAGGGGTAGCCGAGGCGGTCGACCAGTTGGTTCAGTTCCGGCGCCGCATCGGCCAGAATGACGCCGCCCCCCGTATAGACCAGGGGCCGCTTGGCGTTCAGCAACACATTCAGCGCCCGCTGGATCTGGCCGGCATGGCCGTCGCCCGCGGGCTTGTATGCACGCAGGCTGACGGAAGACGGATACTCGAAAACGCATTCTGCCGTGGTGATGTTCTTGGGAATGTCGATCAGCACGGGGCCCGGGCGACCACTGCGCGCGATGTAGAACGCCTTCTTGATGGTCGCGGCCAGTTCCCGTACATCGCGAACCAGGAAATTATGCTTCACGCAGGGCCGGGTAATGCCCACCGTATCGCATTCCTGAAAAGCGTCCTGCCCGATCGCCTGCAGCGGAACCTGCCCTGCAATGACGACCATGGGAATCGAATCCATATAGGCCGTGGCGATGCCGGTGATCGCGTTGGTGACGCCCGGCCCCGAGGTGACCAGGGCGACGCCCACCTTGTTCGAGCTGCGTGAATACGCGTCGGCGGCATGGATCGCGGCCTGTTCGTGGCGTACCTGTATATGGCGCACTTCCTGCTGGCCGAACAACGCATCGTAAATATGCAGCACCGCGCCGCCCGGATAGCCGAAGACGTGGTCGACCTGTTCCCGCGCCAGGGAGCGCACGATGATTTCGGCGCCGGTCAGGCGTTCCTTGCCGCCGGCGTGATCGGAATCATCGGCGCTGCGGAGGGCTTCGGCGGCTTCGGACAGTTTGACGATTTTCATGTTTTTCTCTTGTTCGGCGTGCCGGCCGCAACCAGGGTTGCCGCCCTTCTACGCAATGATTGGCCGTATAGCAAAAGAAACAGAATAAACCTTAATGCACAGAATTTGGATCTTAAATCAACCAGAATCCATACCTGGTTAAGCATAAAAATCCGGTAAACCAAAAAACGACAGCATTACCAACCAATACACCAGTCAACCCCCCGCCCGTGCGACTGCCGCGAAGCCGCAGCGCCGTAGCTTCATGACCAAAGAGTCCCGCCGCAGCAGCGCTCGCGCCACGGCACGAGAAAGAGCCCGCAGTCCCCGAGGAAGGCCACCCTTGGATCGAGGAGGATTCGTGCACGATCTATGGAAGACCCTGATTGTTTATCTCGATTAACGATCTAATATATTACGAGTTATAAGTAATATATTAAAAGGAAAGCGATGCACCTTGGCCGTTTGTTCCAACGCAGCGTGCACATGTACGGCAGCCGGCCGGCCCTGGCTGTCGGCGATTCGGAAAGCACGAACTACACCCGCCTGGATCGACAGATCCGCGCGCTGGCATACTGGATGCGCCACGATCTGGGCCTCGAGCCCGGCGACCGCCTTACGCTGGCCATGAAAAACTGCGCGGAATACGCCCAGGCAATGCTCGCCGCCTGGCATGCCGGGCTGTGCGTCGTTCCCGTCAACAGCAAGCTGCATCCCAACGAAATCGACTTCATCTTGCGCGACTCCGGCTCGCGCGCCTGCCTGGCCAGCCCGGACATGCATCAAAACCTGCGCGCCGTGGCCAATGCCCTGGAGGGCCTGCAATTGGTGGATGTCGGCGCATCCGTCTACACCGGGGCCCTCCAGGGCCCTTCCATGCCCTCCGATGAACCATCGCGGCAGGACGGCGCCGCGCCCGCCTGGCTGTTCTATACCAGCGGCACGACCGGGCGCCCCAAGGGCGTGGTGCTTACCCACGTCAACCTCGTCAACATGGCCCTGAACTTCTACGCCGACGTGCAGCCTGTCTGCGAAACCGACGCCTTGCTGCACATTGCCCCGATGTCGCACGGCAGCGGCCTTTACAGCGTGCCCTACTTCCTCAAGGGAGCCCTGCAAATCGTTCCCGCCAGCGGCGGCTTCGACGAGGCGGAAGTCTGCGCAACGCTGCAGCGCCGCCGTAATGTCAGCTTCTTCGCCGCCCCCACCATGGTGCAGCGCCTGGTCCGGCACGCCGATTCGCACAGCCCCGATCTCGATGGGCTCAAGTGCATGATCGCCGCCGGCGCGCCTTTCTACGTGGAAGACATCAAATCGGCTGTGCGCGCTTTCGGGCCGCGCGTCGCCCAAATCTACGGCCAGGGCGAAACGCCCATGAGCATTACCGCGCAAACGGCGCGGCAACTGGCCAGCGCCGTGGAACAACGCGACGACGCCTTTCTCGGCTCGGTGGGCCATGCGCAGACCAGCATCGACATCAGCATCGAAGACGGCAAGGGCAATCGGCTGGCCACGGGCGAACTGGGTGAAATCCTGGTGCACGGGCCGACGGTGATGCACGGCTACTGGAACAACCCCGAAGCCAGCGCCGGCACGCTGGCCGGCAACCGGCTGCATACCGGCGACATCGGCCTGCTCGACGAACGCGGCCTGCTGCACCTGAAAGACCGCTCCAAGGACGTGATCATCAGCGGCGGCTCCAATATCTACCCGCGCGAAGTCGAGGAAGCCCTGATGCAGCATCCCGACGTCGTCGAGGCCTCCGTCATCGGCATGCCGGATCACGAATGGGGCGAGTCGGTGCTGGCCTTCGTGGTTCGCCGCCCGGAGTCGGCGCTGACGGCCAGCGAACTCGACGCCCTGTGCCTTGCCAGCATCGCGCGCTTCAAGCGCCCGAAGCGCTATGTCTTTCTGGATGAACTGCCCAAGAATGCAACCGGAAAAGTGTTAAAAAGGCAGCTCCAGAACCACATTCCACCATCATGACCGCGCCGAAATCCGCCCTTTTCGCCCGCGAGGCGGGCAGCCAGACGGAAAGGGCCTACGGCCTGCTGGAAGAGATGATCGTCACCGGCGAGCTGCCGCCCGCCAGCCAGTGGTCGGAGCACGCGCTGGGCGCCAGAATAGGCCTTGGCCGCTCTCCGGTGCGCGATGCCCTGCAGAAGCTGGCGTTTCAACGCCTGGTTCGGATCGCGCCGCGCCAGGGTATTTTCATTTCCGAAATCGACTACCAGGGCCAGTTGCAAATCATCGAGGCGCGCCGGGAAATCGAACACCTCATTGTGGCGCAAGCCGCATTGCGCGCTACCGGCGACGAACGGCAAGCCATGGCCCGGCTCGTCCAGGAACTGAAAAAGCTGAAACGCCACCAGGACATGCGCAGCTATCTGCGCCTGCATTTCGCGCTGACCAGCCAGTTGGGAAGCGCTTCACGCAACAGCTACGCCGCGGAATTCTACGCGATGCTGCAAACGCTGGCGCGCCGCTTCCTGTACTTTCATCAAAAACATCATTCCGAACTGGAACTGATCTGCGACCTGCACATCGGCCAGCTCAACGCGGTAATCGAGGGCCAGCCGGACGCGGCCCGGCAAGCCGCCACGGCCCGCAACGACTACGCTGAGAAGCTGGCACGCGACACCATCATGGAGCTTATCGCCACCTCCGAGGTGACGATAAAACCCGCCGGCAAGGCGGCGGGAATATGAAATCTGCATAGGTGCATGGACGTCGCCTGCCTAAAGCAGGATCCTGCGCAGGTCGGCCAGGGCCGAGCTTAGATACACGCTGAATCGCGCGCCCAGGGCGCCGTCTATGACCCGGTGGTCGTACGACAGCGACATCGGCATCATCAGACGCGGCACGAACTGCGCGCCGTCCCACACCGGCTTCATCTCGGTTCTGGACAAGCCCAGGATCGCCACTTCCGGCGCATTGATGATGGGCGTGAAGCCCAGCCCGCCGATGCCGCCCAGCGACGAAATGGTGAAGGTCGCACCCTGCATGTCGGCCGGCTTGAGCTTGCCGTCGCGCGCCTGGGCCGACAGTTCCGTCATTTCCTGGGCGATCTGGGTGACGGACTTGCCGTCGGCGCCCTTGATGACGGGCACCACCAGCCCATTGGGCGTGTCGGCCGCAAAGCCGATGTTGTAATAGTGCTTGAGGATGAGGTTCTCGCCCTTGTCGTCCAGCGACGAATTGAAGGCGGGAAACTGCTTGAGCGCGGCGACGCTGGCCTTGATCGCAAACGCCAGCAAGGTAAGCTTGACGCCGGATTTGCTGCTTGCGTTGGCGCTCTTGCGAAACTCCTCCAGATCCGTGACGTCGGCCTCGTCGTATTGGGTGATATGCGGAATCATCACCCAGTTGCGATGCAGGTTGGGGCCGCTGATTTTCTGGATGCGCGACAACGGCCGCAATTCGGTGGGGCCGAACCTGGAGAAATCCAGCGATGGCCACGGCAATAAATCCAGGCCCGCGCCGCCGCGTTTTGCCGCCGCGCCCGAGCCGCCATCGTTCACCACCGCCTTGATGTAGGCCTGCACGTCGCTGCGCTGGATGCGGTTCTTGGGGCCGGTGCCGGTAATGCGCGCCAAGTCCACGCCCAGTTCGCGCGAATACCGACGCACAGAAGGCGAAGCATGGGCGACGCCGGACGAGGTTTCCCCGCCCTCAGGTTTTCCAACGGCCAGGGAGGGCGCATCGCCGGGCATCGCAGCCGCCGGAGCCGGAGCGGCTACAGCAGGTGCACGTTGCGCCTCAGCCGGCGCACCGGCCGCCGGCACGAAGCTTGAAGAAGCCGGCGCCGAGGCGGGCGGAACTTGCTGCTCGGACCCGGCGTCAGGAACAACCGCCGTTTCAGGTTCCGAAATGGAAACCGCGCCCGCCTCGGCAGCCAAGGCCGGAGCCTGTGCCGCCACGTGCGCGTCCTGGAGTTCTATGCAGGCCAGCACGGAACCCTCGGCCACCTTGTCGCCGACCTTGACCTTCAATTCCTTCACCACGCCGGCGTGGCTGGCGGGAATCTCCATGCTGGCCTTGTCCGACTCCACAGTGATGACGGACTGATCCACCGCGATATTGTCGCCGGGCGCGACCAGCAGTTCGATGACCTCGACCTCGCTGAAGTCGCCTATGTCGGGAACCTTGATTTCGATGATGCTCATGATGCAACCAGTCCCTTACACCGATGCCGGCAACGGCTTGGACAGATCCAGATCCAGCTCTTGCGCAAACTGCTTGACGGCTTCGGGATTCTTGCCTCGCATCAACTCGTTGAACGCCGTGTAGGCGATCCAGCGCGCATCGACCTCGAAGAAGTCGCGCAGATTGGCGCGCGTATCGCTGCGTCCAAAGCCGTCGGTGCCCAGCGTCACGCATGCGGCGGGCACAAAAGCCCGGATGCTGTCGGCCACCGCGCGCACATAATCGCTGGCGGCGATGACGGGCGCGGCGCTGCCGGCGAGCTGCTGCGTCACAAAGGGCTGCCTGGAATCCACGCCCAGGCGCTCGTCGCGCTGAGCCGCGACGCCGTCGCGCGACAGCTCGGTATAGCTGGTCACGCTCCAGACCTCGGCATTGATGCCCTGCTTTTCCTTGAGCAATGCCGCCGCCGCAATGGCTTCCTTGAGAATCGGCCCCGAAGCCAACAAGCGCACGTCGGCGTTTTCCTGAGGCTGCAGGCAGTACATGCCGCGCTTGATGCCTTCTTCCGCGCCGTCGGGCATGCTCGGCTGCGCGTCGTTCTCGTTGCTGACCGTGACGTAGTAGAAGACGTCTTCGTTATTGCCCAGCATGCGCCGCATGCCGTCCTGCATGATGACGGCGACTTCATACGCATAGGCCGGGTCGTACGAAACGCAATTGGGCACGGTGGAAGCCAGCAGATGGCTGTTGCCGTCCTGGTGCTGCAGCCCTTCGCCAGCCAGCGTGGTGCGCCCGGACGTGGCGCCGATAAGGAAACCCCGCGCCCGCTGGTCGGCGGCCGCCCAGATGAGATCGCCGATGCGCTGGAAGCCGAACATGGAATAGTAGATATAGAACGGCAGCATGGGCGTTCCATGCACGGAATAGCTGGTCGCCGCGGCCGTCCACGACGCAATCGCCCCCGCTTCGGTAATGCCTTCTTCCAGTATCTGCCCATCGATGATTTCGCGATAGGCCAGGATGGAGCCGATGTCTTCGGGTTCGTACAACTGGCCTTGCGAAGAGTAGATGCCGACCTGCCTGAACAGGTTCGCCATCCCGAAGGTGCGGGCTTCATCGGCCACGATGGGCACCACATGCTTGCCCAGTCCCGGATCCTTCAGCAAGCCGCCCAGCATGCGCACGATGGCCATGGTGCTGGACATTTCCTTGCCGTCGGCCTGCAGCGCGAATTTGGCGTAGGACTCGATGGCCGGCACATCCAGTTGGACGTGCTCGGTATTGCGGCGCGGCATGAATCCGCCCAGTTCGGCGCGCCGCTTGAGCAGATGCTTCATTTCCGCGCTTTCGGGGGCCGGCTTGTAGAAGGCCAGCGCCTCGCAATCCGCGTCGGAAATGGGCAGGCGGAAGCGGTCGCGGAATTCGAGCAAGGTGTCGGCATCCAGCTTTTTCTGCTGGTGGGTCGTCATCTTGCCCTGGCCGGCGACTCCCATGCCAAAGCCTTTTTTCGTCAAGGCCAGGATCACGGTGGGACGGCCGCGATGATTCGCCGCCGCATGGTAGGCCGCATGGATTTTTTTCATGTCGTGGCCGCCGCGCCGCAGACGGTCGATTTCGTCGTCGGTCAGCATGTCGGCAATGGCCTTCAGCCCCGGCGTCTGGCCGAAAAAGTGCTCGCGGTTGTAGGCGCCGTCGTTGGCGGCAAACGTCTGGAGCTGGCCATCCACCGTGCGGCCCAGGACTTCGGCCAGCTCGCCGGATTTATCGCGGGCGAACAGCGGATCCCAGTCAGCGCCCCACAACAGCTTGATGACGTTCCAGCCCATGCCCCCGAAGGTGGTTTCCAGCTCGTCGACGATGCGGCCGTTGCCGCGCACCGGGCCGTCCAGCCGCTGCAGATTGCAATTGACCACGAACACCAGGTTGTCCAGGTGCTCGCGCGAGGCCAGGCTGAGCGCCGCCAGGGATTCGGGCTCGTCCATTTCGCCGTCGCCGAACACGCCCCATACCTTGCGGCCCTGGCTTGCCATCAGGCCGCGGTTCTCCATATAGCGCATGAAACGCGCATGATAGATGGCGCTGATCGGGCCCAGGCCCATCGAGCCGGTGGGGAACTGCCAGAAGCTGTCCATCAGCCAGGGATGCGGGTACGACGACAGCCCCCGCTTGCCGTGCTTCTTGGCTTCGATTTCACGCCGGAACAATGCCAGCTCTTCTTCGCTCAAGGTGCCTTCGAGAAAAGCGCGCGCATAGATGCCGGGCGCCGAATGCGCCTGGAAGTACACGAGATCGCCGCCGAAGCTGTCGGTGCGGGCGCGAAAGAAATGGTTGAAGCCGACTTCGAACAAATCCGCCGCCGAGGCATAGCTGGCGATATGGCCGCCCAGCTCGCTGGAGACGCGATTGGCACGCACCACCATGGCCAACGCATTCCAGCGGATGAGACTGCCCAGGTGCAGTTCCATGTCCAGGGCGTCCGAACCGCCCGGAAAGGCCGGCTCGTCCGGAACCCGGATGGTGTTCACATACGGCGTCGTGCGGGACTGCCGCCAGTCCAGGCCCATCTGCTGGGCCGCCGTGCTTAGTTGAGTGAGCAGGTAGCGGGCCCTTTCGGGGCCAGCGGCCTGCACGACCCCGCGCAACGCGTCGAGCCATTCGGCGGTTTCAAGGGTGTCGGTATCGGTATTCAAGTAGTTGGCTGATGACATTTCCATGGCGTTCGTTCCTGTCGGTTCATACCAAACAGGATAAGCCGAACGGCGCCGCACATGGAACCAAAATAAGCTTAGAAAATTCCTGGAATAAGCATAAAATTCTTCAATATCGCTAACCACAGATAAGAAATACCGATATGGAACTGGATACCATAGATTTACGCATTTTGCGGATCTTGCAGAACGACTCCAAGATCAGCAATGTCGAGCTCGCCAAGAAAATCAATCTCTCGGCGTCGCCCACGCTGGCCCGGGTCAAGAACCTGGAAACCCAGGGCGTGAT
>CALMPB010000148.1 GCA_937871985.1 uncultured Burkholderiaceae bacterium | reverse complement strand
GTTGCCTCGGAACAGGCGTTGGAGACCGAACGATCGGCGCACGAAGCAACACGTAATGCGGTCAAGTTGACCACCCTCCAGATCGAGAAGCTCAAGGTTCAGCTGTCACGCCTGCAGCGGATGAAGTTCGGCCAGTCGTCCGAGCGGATCGCTGAGCTGGCGGATCAGCTGGAGCTGACCCTGGAGGACCTCGAAGCCGACCATGCCCATGCCGCATGTGTCATGGCCGATCAGGCGCCGATGGAAGAGCGCATGTCACCGGTGCGCAAGCCCAGACGCCAGCCACTGCCGGCCCATCTTCCGCGTGATGAGGTTCTGCACGTAGCGCCTGAGGCCGATGGTTGCTCGGCCTGCGGCGGCGCGATGTCGAAGCTCGGTGAGGACGTGACCGAGGTGCTGGAGTATGTACCGGGTCGGTTTCGTGTCGTGCGCCACGTCCGCCCCAAGCTGGCCTGTGGACGCTGCGATGCGATCAGCCAGGCCGCGGCGCCATCCTTGCCCATTCCGCGCGGCCGAGCCGGGCCCAGCCTGCTCGCGCATGTGGTGGTGTCCAAGTTCGCCGATCATCTTCCGCTATATCGCCAGTCACGGATCTATGCCCGCGAGGGCGTCGATCTCAGCCGGTCGACCCTGGCCGACTGGCTGGGACAAGTCAGCTGGCTGCTACAGCCGCTGGTCGACCGCATCGCCGATCATGTCATGGCCAGCCCCAAGCTCCATGCCGACGATACGCCCGTGTCGGTTTTGGCACCGGGCACCGGCAAGACCGCAACCGGGAGATTATGGGTTTATCTTCGCGATAATCGCCGATGGCGACCCGGCGACAAACCGGCGGCGCTGTTCCGCTATAGCCCTGATCGCAAAGGCGAGCGCCCGCGCGAGCATCTCAAGGCATTCGCGGGATTTCTGCAGGCTGATGCCTATGCCGGATTCGAGCGACTGTACGTGCCCGATCGACAGCCAGGGGTGATAACGCCTGTCGCCTGCTGGGCGCATGCACGGCGCAAGCTGCACGATGTCTATAAGGCCGACCCGCATTCTGCTGCCGTCGAAGGGCTGAAGCTCATCGGCGCGCTATACGATGTCGAGCGCGGCATCGCCTGCGATCCCGACGATGATCGGCGCCAGGCGCGCAAGCTGTCGAGGCAGCGGGCCTTGGATTTCTTCGCATGGGCCGATGACGTGCTGACGCAGGTTTCCGCACGGTCTCCGCTGGCCGAAGCCCTGCGCTATGCGGTGAAGCTCAAGCCCCAGTTGCTCGCCTACACCGCGGACGGACGGCTTGAGATCGACAACAATCTCGCGGAGAACGCGTTGCGCGCCATAGCCGTGGGCAGGAAGAACTGGCTTTTCGCGGGGGCAGATTGTGGCGGCGAGCGCGCCGCTGCGATCTATTCGCTACTCGAGACGGCCAAGCTCAACGGCATGAACCCGCAGGAATGGCTTTCTGATGTGCTCAATCGCATCGGCAAGGGCCATCCCATCAGCCGGCTCGATGAACTGCTGCCGTGGAACTGGACAAGCAGGCCAGAATGATTCCTATCATCGGTTGCGCCTTGTAAACGTTATTGAGTTCCTCCCCTCTATATTCGATTGTCGCGCTCGTGACGATTTGATGGGACGGTGCTGGTGGATCTCGAAGCTGTTTGGAAAATGCGCGAAGAAGAGGTGTATCCGGCTCTCTTTGGCCCGGTAAGGCGGGGTATCTTTCCACTTACGCAGGAGCTGTTTGCTGAACAATTCAGGCAGACCGACATTGATCCTCGATGGCTGTTTTACGGCGTTTTCGAGTTCGCTCCGACTACCGATCGCGCTTCCTGGCTCTATGTGACGTCAGGTTATTCAAACCCATGGGACCAAGAACCCGAGGATTACGATCCCTCAGCAGAATCTGGCGCGGGAGTTGAGTTCACGTTTTCGGTTTCGGAACAAGGCGACTGGGCCATCCAGACCTTGCAGCGAATGCTCGCTTTCGATCTCCTCTTGGGCGCCGACCGTTTTCCGGGAGGTAATCGCATGTCGATGCACGACCGCATTCCCCTGCGGGCACCGATCAATGGACAGCCAAATTGCCAGGTCCGAAATCTGATGCTCGTCGAACGAGAGGATGGGGCACAGGAGTTCTCTCTTCCGTCAGGTGAGGTAATTCTTGTCGGTTTCACCGGAATAACGGACGCTGAACTCGCGTTCGCAAAGCAGCATAATTCACCTGCTTTGATCGAGAAGTTGCGTGCCGCCGGATATCACCCAGTCACCAACCCACACCGTGATTCACTGTCTTTATAAGCGGAAGCCCCTTTCTCCCGCCCTCGACCGGGCGCTTACCAATTTGTGGCGGCTCCCACCCACGGAGCGATTCGCGATGCGACAGGTCGAGCCAATCACGTTCCAACGCGCCAAAGGCGCCGCACCTCCGCAATCAAAAGCGGGATGTCTTGCCGGGCATTGGCTATAAAATCTTGATCGGCTTCGCTGCAGCCAACAAAATAAATGTCGTCGCAAGCAGTCTGAATGAAATTCTCACCGGAAGTGTGATCTCGCCCCTCGATAAACGATGTCCACGGACCCGCAGTCGCGCCCTCGCAGCGAGCGGCGATCTCGGCAAGATCGGATTCCGTCATACCGCATCGCTCCCAATACCACCCATCAGTTTGGGGATCTTTCCGAAGGCCGGCAATTGGAAATCTCAGTCGTGGTACAAAACCGCTCATTGCGGGCGTCATCCGCGCAGCCGACTGCTCACCCGAATTCCGAAGGACGGTGCCGTACCAACGGTGATAGGCGGACGCTTAC
>CALMPB010000147.1 GCA_937871985.1 uncultured Burkholderiaceae bacterium | reverse complement strand
TTCGGAGGGGGGCCGAGGGACGTTCTCTACGAGACGCCACCCGGCCTACCCTACGTCTCCCGGCTTATTATTATCCGGTGCCCGCACCGCCCGAACCGCGCATCGAGAGCCGGCACCGCGCCGCGATCGATGCCTTCTTCGGAGGCCTGCCGGCGACCGTGCGGCATGGCGGCGATCAGGCATTCTATTCGCCGATCGGCGACTATATCCAGCTGCCGCAGCGCGGGGCATTCCGCTCGGACGATCATTACGCCAGCACGCTCGCCCACGAATATGTCCATTATTCGGGTGCGCCGCAGCGTTTGAACCGCGAGTTCGGCAAGAAGTTCGGCGACAACGCCTATGCGTTCGAGGAGCTGGTCGCCTGCATCGGCCAGTGCCTGGTCTGCGCCGACCTCAATCTGCCCGGCGAGCTGCACGACAACCACGCCAGCTACGTCGATCATTGGCTGAAGATCCTGAAGGGCGATTCAAGCGCGATCATCAAGGCCGCGGCGAAAGCCGAGCAGGCGGTGACCTGGCTCCATAACGCCGCCGCGGGTGGCGCGCCCGGGATCGACCAACCCGAAGCCCTCGCAGCATGACCTGGAGATCGCACCATGCACATCGAATTGCGCAAGCTGAAGGTGGTCGACGCTTTGTCCGAGGAAACGACCTGCTACTCGGCCGAGATCTGGATCGATGGGCAGCGCGCCTTCCTCGCCTCGAACCGCGGTCATGGCGCCGCGGACGATTACCATGCCGTCGGCAGCGTCACCGAACAGGCGGTCGATGCCTGGCTCGCCGCCAACCGGCCCGTCTCGCGGCTCGGCGACAGCGTCATGCCGCACTGCCTCGAATTCGAGGTGGCGGCGCTCATCACCCGGATCGAGGAGGCGAAGCGGCTGCGCCGGCAATGCCGGACGAAGCTGGTGACGATCGAGGGCGACCAGGTGTTCTGCTATCGGCTCAAGGGCAGGACACCCGCCATCGTGTTCGCCGGCGTGCAACGCCTCACCCCGTCGGCGCGCATGGTCAACGGCGATGACGCCGCGCTCGACGAGGCGGTCGCCGTGATGATCGCCCAGGCCGGGAAGCACGCCCCATCCTGATCGCATGACAGCTTCCACCCGATAGGACAGGATACGCACCATGCAACCGCAACGCCGCCCCCTCATCCGCGCACTCGCCTTCGACGAGGTCGGCGCCGCGATCGGCCGCCTCGTGGATGTCGCCTCGTCCGATACCGGGCAGGCCGCGCGCGTCGCGGACTTCCTGCTGGCGTGGTGGAATGGTGACGACAACGGCCACTTCCCCATCCTCCACCTCAGCAACTGCGACGCGATCATTTCCGAGGACATGCTAATTGTCATGGCCTGGCTCGCGCAGGAGCCTGCGATCTATCCCGATGCGTGGGGCTATCGTGACGCAATGGTCGACCTTGTCGGCCGATGGAGGCTGCGATGAGCGCACGGCCGTTACAACCATTATGGGCCTGCTTTCGTTTGCCCCGAACGCAATCATGGCGGCAGACCGTAGTGGGAGACTGGCATGAGCGATAATATACGGCTCGCGCTAATGCGGCAGGCGCTCGCGCTTTATGACGCGACCGACGACGGAGCGACCGTTGCCGCCTGTCATCTGCAGGCCGCGGTCGATGCGGAGCAGGGTCTGCGGCCTATGCAACCGGGCGAGGACATCGATCCTGAAATACCGGAGCAATTACGTAACTGGTTATCGTGAAGGGGAGGGGGAGCGAATTTCTGAGCGCGTGAGGCGCTCGGGAGATCGCTCATGCCCTACGATGTCGCCTTCCGCCACCAGCAGGCGCTCGACCCGAGCGCGCTGGTCACGATTGGAGCAAGCCTTCACGCCATCACCCGCGCGATCGACGACTGCCGCAACGCCGGCATCGCCTTCGAGACCGATCCCGCGGTCATCCTGCTCGCCCGCCATCTCGCAAGCGTCACCGCGCGGCAGTCCGAAGACGCGCTCCTCAAGCGGCGCTGCATGGACCGTATCGCCGAGCTGCGACAGCACCCGGCGCTGCTGACGCTCGCGGTGCGCGGCGTCGCGCACGATGCGGTCGCCAAGGATCGCTTCCACAGCGACGGACGCAAGGCGCTGCGCCGGCTCGCCGAAACGCTGGGGCTCGACCCCGCGCACTACGACCTTCGCTCGAACCGCAGCCACGCCTCCCGGTCCGGCGAGATCACCCTCCACGGCGAGGAGCTGTGGATGCAGCTATCGCTCCACGGCACCATGGCCGACCGCGAGGTCATCTACCGCCGCGTCAGCGGTCGTCACGATCACCTCGGGGAGCGCGACTGCTACGCCTCGATCCGCGACCTGCTCGCGCCCGAGCGGTTCGCCGTGCGGCTGCGCAAGGAATTGCGGCTCACACCGCCGGTCGCCGAGCCGGTCAGCCTGTTCGGCTGATCGATCACCCGTCCACACACGCGAAAGGACCGCCATCATGGGCTGGCTAAGCATGCCGCTGTCGTCGATGTTCCCGCACACAGGCCCCAAAGCCTATCTCGACGCGCAATTCACCTACGACAACCGCGATGCCGACGGGAAGGGCAAGGCGCTGCGCGTCATCGCCTCTTCCTGCCTGCGCAACAAGGTCTGGTACGCGGCCGTGGTGCCGTCGACCGACGGCACCGACGAACCCGCCTTCGCGGCCGTCTGCCTGGTCAGCTGGAATCCGCGTGCCAAGGACGGATTCGTGTTCGCCTACAAGGATATGACCGAACACGCCGGGCCTTGCGAGGCCGAATGCCCCGAGCGCATCCTCTCGCTGCTCGGCGATACCGACGATCCCGGTGCGCTCGACTGGCGCCGACGCTGCCTCGAGCGGCTCGCGACCCCGGTACGCCCGCTCGAACACGGCATGCACATCCGCTTGCCGAGCAAGGTCACCTTCGTTGACGGCTATGAGGGAGACGAGTTCATCGTCCACAAGCGCGGCCGCAAGATCTCGCTCGCGATCCCCGGCAACAGCTACCCGAAATATCGGATCGGTAACCTTCGCAAATGGGCGTGGACACTCGTGCCGCCCAAGCCCGAAACCCGCGTCCACAAGACGGTGTTCGGTTGATCGCCGACATCCCCCACGTCAGGATCATCGCCATGTCCGCCCCGTATCCCCCCGTCACGCCCAGCCCGAAGCGGTCGCAGCTCTGCAGCCGCGCCCATGCCCAGCGCGTCGCCATGCGGATGTTCGATGCCGGCGCACGCCAGGTCTCGATCGTGCGCACCGGCGATCCGCTGCAACCCTTCCGCGTCCTCCCGGTCATCGTCGACGGGCCGAACGTCGAAGTCGAATTGCGCTACGCATGAGGGGCGCGCTGCTCCTCGGCATCGCCGCGCTCGCCGCCTGCGGGGCAGGGGCACCCCAGGGCCACGACGGTGCGACGATCACCGGCGAGGGGCGGGCGATCGACGGCGACACGGTTTCGGTCGATTTCCGCCTGTCGGGGGCCGACGCCTTCGAGCGCAAGCAGATGTGCTCGAAGGACGGTGCCTGCTATCCATGCGGCAAGTTTGCTCAGGATTCCGCCTCGCGTATCCTCAAGAGCGGTGTCGCCACGATCCGCATGACCGGCGCGAGCAGCTATGGCCGCCCGATCGCCATCGTGACGGTCGACGGCTACGACCTGGGCGAGCAACTCATTTTGCAGGGTCTGGCGGTGCCGGCGACGCAATATCTGCGCGGCGATCCGCAACGCGCCGCGCGCTATGTCGCCGCGGCAGAACAGGCCCGGTCAGCGGGTCGCGGTGCCTATGCGGGGGAATTCATCGATCCGGCGCGCTGGCGGCGCGGGGAACGGCTCGCGTGCGAGGCGCGTTACTGATATCCCCCCCTTGGAAGAGGCGGTCCGGCATGCTCCCTTGCCGAACCGCCTTTTCTTTTGTCGTCAGCCCTTGAGCTTCGGACCGGGGCCACGATCGTCGGAATCGTAATCGGGTCCCGGGTCATGCGACCAGGACGCGCCGATCGCGAACGCCGGGTCGAACCGGCCCAGCGGACCGTCCGGCTCGGCCGCGACATACGGGTTGACCAGCGGCTTCACCGGCAGCTTGTTGCGGTAGATGTGCCCGGCGATGCGACCGCGCGCCTCCAGCAGCTTCTCCAGCCAGACGAGATCGTCGAGCATGGTCACGACGCCCTTGCCGGCGACGCAATAATAGAGGCACCGCTGGAAATCGTCGCACGCGGTGCTGAGGATCGTGGTCAGCTTGACCTTGCCCTCGTTCTCGCCCTCATGAATCCATTCGAGCGATTCCCGCAACTCGCGCGCCGAGAGATACGCATCCTCCGGATTGCTGCCGATGCACGCTCCGGCGAGCATGCGCCGGGTGACGCGAATATCCAGATCGACCGACAATTCGGTGAGCACCGCGTCGAGGTCGAACTCTCCGATAAATTCCGAACGCTTCATGGCCAGCTCCTTTGTTCATTGAACGTAACGTGAACAAAGGCGACAAGGCAAGCATTATGGAGTAGCATCACCACCATGTGGCTCGTCCCGCGCGATACCCGGGGTCTAACCTCCCGCTCGCCCGTCCCCGACGTGGTGCGCGAGGCGCTGGTGCGCTGGTATACCGGCGAAGGCGAGGACAGCGATCACCGCGCGTCGGTCATCATGGTGGTCAAGGCACGCGACCATCACCAGTGGATCGCCTGCGACTGCCTGGGGGAGGGGACGGACCCGCCGCTACTCTCGCCGGCCTATCTCTCCGAAGCCGAAACCTATTACCTGCGCCGGCTCACCAGTATCCGCCAGCGTCGCCCCGAGCATGACGTCGACTGCCCCTTCTTCCGCGAGCAGGCACCGCCCCGCATCCGCGAGAAAGCGACCGCCACCCCGCGCACGATCAACGAGCCGGACGGGCTGTTCTCGGCGCACCGGCTCGCCCCCGAGAAACTGGCGCAGCTGCCCGACGACAGCGAACCCGACGATCGCACCCGCGGCGTCGCGATCCCGCGCCTCGCGCGGCTGCTGTGGCAGCTGATGGAAATGGCGCAGGTCAACGTCGTCGAGCCGCTTGAGGTCGGCGAGCCGCGCACCACGTCGATGGCGAGCGAATTCGCGGCGATGCGCGCCGCGGCCGAACGGGTCCAGATCGCACCGGGTATCCCGCTCGCGCGCCATCTCTACACCCACATCGACCCCTACGAACGCGGCATCGTATTCGCGAAACTGCGCGAAGCGGCGAAGAAATGGCCGACCGAGCACGCCCCGCAGGCCTTCCTCCTGCTCTATGCGATCGACGTCTCCGGCTCGACCATCACGCTTGCCGAAGGGCGCGAGTTGATCGTCAAGAACCGCATCCGCCACATCGGCGTCCACCAGCGCCACATCGGGCCACCCTATCTGGTCCTGGCCGTCGTCGGCGAGCACAACCCGCGTGAGGGCTATGCCTGCCTGCGCGCCTATGCGCAGCCGATCGCGCGCCCCGCCAACTTTGTCGCGATCCACAATCTCGCCGAGCGCAAGACGATCGTCGGCCTGCTCGATCTCCAGTACCGGCTTCGCCGGCGCGGCATCGGCGTCGGCTTCAAACGGCTCCTGTTCGATATCGCGACGTTGATCGGGGAGATGCGTCCAGACCTTCTTCTCGACCTGCGCGACTTCACCACCGGCGAGGTGATCGAGGCGGCACTCGAAGTCGTCACCGGCGATGACGCCGACACGCTCGGGTTGAAACTGCGTCAGGTCGAAAAGCTGCGCGAGATCGCCCCCGTCGTGACGATCCATGCCGAGGATCTCGAAGGTGACAGGCTCGAGGCCGCCGTGCTCGACCAGCTGCACATCGGATGACGTCGTTCACAGGAATTTAATCGAGGGCCATCATCCTCGCGTCATGGCATCGACCACCCAGGCCAGAAACCAGCGGCGGATCCTGCGCTGGGCGCAGTCGTCGCTATGCGCCGGATGCGGGATGCCCCTGCCGAGTCCCCGGCACCTCGTCCGCTATCATCCCGATTACCCGACATTCGACCATGTCACGCTGCGCAGCGCGGGTGGACGACGATTACTGTCGAACGGCCTGCTGAAGCATCTGCGCTGCAATCAGGCACGGGGCGCGAGGCCGTCGACGGGGTGCGATGCGATCTGGATGACCGTCGTCGCGGCGCGGCTCGCCGATCGCCCGCGCAGTCTCAAGCCGATCTTCAAAGGTGGCGCTCGAAATCCCGCATTCCCGCCGCGCAAGGAAAAGGCCGCCCCGGTTTCCCGACGCGGCCCGATTGTGTCATCGAAGGTCGAGCGTCAGATGTCGTCGCCGAGCGTGCCCTTGACCGAACCCTTCACGTCCTGAGCGGACCCCTTCAGCTTCTGGGCCTTGCCCTCGGCTTCGAGGCTCGCATTGTCGGTCGCCTTGCCGATGCCTTCCTTGACGTTGCCGGCCAGCTTGTTACCCGCCGCCTTCAGCTTGTCAGTCGCTTCGCCCATGATTGATCTCCTGTCGTGAATTGTCGGGATAGATAACAATTTGCGCGTGGCCGCGTACCGCGCTGCCCCCCACGGCTGCACCATGATCGGTCCTGCCCGCCGCCGGCAATCCGGGCGACCGGATGAAGGAGAGAGGGAGGGGATCTGTCGATTCCATTGAGGGAGACGACAGATGACCCCGTTCCAGCCCAGCCCCCAGCCCGACACGACCCCTTGGGACGCGCCCGATCGCGCCGACCAGGTGCTCCCCGGTATCTGGCGCGTGTGGACGCCCAGTCATGGCGGCTATGTCCTGTCGGACGAACGCCAGGCCGCGATGCCCGACGCGCTGCGCCGCGACGATCCTTACTATGAGGAAGACGTCGATTATGCGCTGGTGCTGTACGCCTTCGGCAGCGAGTTTCGCCGCCTGCCCATTCCCGGCATCGCCCTGCAGGTCGAGAATGCGCGCCGCTCGGTCCGCTGCTGGCATCCCGACCGCTGGACCGCGCTGACCGGCGAGGAGGTGTCGATCCACGACAGCCACGTCGTCCGCCGCCGCGCCGCCTATCAGGTGATCATCGGCCAGTACGAGAGCGTCTCGGCGTCGGGTTCCTGGGCGGACTGGGTGCCCGAGGGCAAGGTCGGCTGCGTCTTCCGCCGTGTCGTCAGCGTCGATGCGCTCGGCTTCGCGCGCCACGAGGGCGCGCCGATCCACGGTCTCGTCGACAAGGACCGTTACGAACGCCGCCAGATGCCCGAGACGTTCGAGAGCCTCGACGCGGTCCGCGTCGAAAGCACCGCCCCGATCTCCAAACAGGTCGACGCGAGCGCGCTCGCGCACCTCCTCCCCAGCGCCTGAAAGGACCGCCACGATGAGCGTCTATCTCTATCTGTTCCACGGCCGCGCCACGCCCGACGAGGACGTCGAAGACTGGGGCTGCGAAGGCCCCGCGATCGGACCGCTCGACTATGTCCACACCACCTATGGCAGCGAGGTGAAGATCCGCGGCGCGAAGGCGGTCCTGGAAAAGTTCTTCCCGGATACGGAAATTCATTTCCACGACGGCTACGGCGAACACGCCATTCAGCTCGCCGGCGACTGCTTGCCCTACGACGGCAAATTCTACGGTGACTGGTCGATCTGCACCGGGGATCGCTTGTGCTCGCCTGCCGCCTCCCGGGTCAAGCCGGTGTGCGACGACTGCGGCAGCGACAACGTCACCAAGGACGCCGTCGCGGCCTGGGATGAGCCCGAACAGGCCTGGGTGCTGCTCAGCACCTACGATTCCACCACCTGCCAGGACTGCGAGCGCGAAAGCGACGACATGCTCGAATGGCGGACGCTCGATGGTGCGCCCGCTCCCGATCCCGACGCTCCCGCCATCCCAGCCAACGATCCGGCGCCCCCTGATGCCGACGCCGCCTGACCCGGAGGACCACGCCATGACCTGTGTCACCCCGATTCGCGCGCCCGAGGCCGCGGACAATCGCGTACCGCTCGGCCATCATTCGACCGGCACGCTCAGCCTCGACCTCGATCGCCTGCTTGCCGGACGCCTGCTCATCCAGGGCAGCTCCGGGGCGGGCAAGAGCAGGACCTTGCGCCGGATCATCGAGGAGGCGTTCGACTATACGACGCTTGCGATCGTCGACCCCGAGGGGGAATTCGAGAACCTCGCCCGCCATATCGGCGCGACCACGATCCGCGCGGTCGAACTCACCGCCGACGGGCTGACGGCCGCGGCGACGCGCAGCCGGCGACATCGGCTGTCGATGCACATCGACCTCACCGACCTCGATCCCGACCAGCGGATCATCAAGGCAGCCGCGTTCTTTGCCGGCCTGGTCGGCGCACCGCGCGAGGACTGGGCGCATACCATGCTGGTGTGCATCGACGAGGGCCATCTGCTCGCACCGCATGTCGCCGGTTCCGCGCTCGATGCCGATGCCCGCCGGCTCGGCGTCGCCACCCTGACCGACCTGTGCGCGCGCGGCCGCAAGCGCGGTCTCGCCCCCGTCATCGCCACCCAGCGCCTCGCGAAGCTCTCCACCTCGGTCGTGTCCGAGCTGCAGAACGTGCTGGTCGGGCTCAACGTCTTCGACCGCGACATCGCGCGCGCGGCCAACCTGCTCGGCTTTCCCGCGCGTGACGCCGACCTGCTGCGCAACCTCGCCCCCGGCGATTTCTTCGCGATGGGTCCGGCGCTGTCGGCAACCCCGGTGCTGGCGCATATCGATCCCACCATCACCGAACATCTCGGCAAGACCCCGGAACTGCGTGCCGCCGCGTCCGTCGATGCCGACGAGGCGGCGAAGCTGCTCGATCTCGCGGGCCTGGCCGAGGTCGCGGACCACGGCCCCGCCATCGCCCTCAAGGGCACGCGCGCGCTCGACGCGTTCCTGCTCGATCCCGCTGCGACCGACGCGGCCGCGATCATGGACGCGCTGAAGCGCATCTCCCCCAACGCCAGCACCGCGCGCGACCTCGCACGGCACCTGTCGCTCGACGCCGAGCGCACCGACCGCGCGCTCAACCTCCTGTCGGCGATCGCCGCGGTCGACACCATGCCCAAGGGCGACGACCGCATCGGCCGCCTGCATGCACGGCTGCGCGCGCGGCTGAGCGACGTCGCCGTGGTGTCGCTGTGACCGACCTCGCGCCCGATATCGTCGAGCTGGTCGCGTGTCCGAAGCTGCCCGAGCCGTGCGGGCGCCTGCGCGAGATGCCGTTCCGGCACGATGCCTGGACCCCCGACGAGATCGCCACGGTCGAACGCATGTTCTGCGACGACGCCGCGATCGACGACATCGTCGCCGCGCTCGGTCGCGGCCGCGCCGGCGTGCGCGACAAGATCGCCAAACTGGGCCTGCGCCGCAATTCGTCGCGTCCGTGGTCGACCGACGAAGACGCATGGCTCACCCGCGAATATGGCCTTCGCCCCACGGCCGATCTCGCTGGAGATCTCGGCCGCGCCTGCACCAGCGTCTATGCCCGCGCGGGCGTGCTCGGGCTGACCGAAGGAAATCCTCCAAAATGGAGCGACTGGGAGGATGCCCAGCTGCGCGCCGGCTACGCGCAGGCGATCCCGATCGCACAGATCGCCACGCTGATCGGACGCCCGCTGTCCGGCACCGCGACCCGTGCCAACGCGCTCGGTTTGCGCCATCCCAACAAGCCCGCTGACTGGACCGAGGCCGAGGCGACGCGGGCGCTGACGCTGGCCGGGGAGGGGCTTCGTTATATCGCGATCATCGACATTCTCGCCACAGAGGGCTTTCCGCGCAGGACCAAGGCTGGCTTCGGGCCGCACCTGCGCAAGCTCGGCTATGGCCGGGGATGGGGCCGCAACTGGACCCCTGACGAAGACACACTGCTCATCCGCGCCTATGCCGACGGGGCAAGCCTGACCCCGCTCACGACCAGGCTCGGCCGCACGAAATGCTCTATCCGCTGGCGCGCCGACTATCTCGGGTTGCGCGGCACACATGCCAACCGCGACGGGTTCCGGGGCGGGCCGGTGTGGAGCGACAATGATCTGGAAAGGCTGCGCGACCTTTACGGCACGATGCCGATGGACGCCCTGGCGACGAAGATGGGTCGCACCAAGGCTTCGCTGTTCACGCGCGCGAACATCCTCGGCCTTGTCCACGGCTATCACCGGAAATGGACCGAAGAGGAGATCCGGGCGCTGCGCATCGCGCACGACTTCGGCGTCGCGCTGCCTGATGTTGCGGCAGCGATCGGCCGCAAATATCCAGCGGTCCACAAATATGCCGAAAAGCACGAGCTTCGCTTCTCGCGTCGCCCGCGCCGCGCAGCCCCCTGGACGCTCGCCGAAATTATCGCGCTCGATCCTTCGGGAACGGGCGTCACCGACCATGTTGCCATCCCCGGCACAATCGATGAGGAAAAGCCATGACGCCGCTTCGCCTCGCCCGCGATATCGCAACCGGCGCGCCGATCGACCGCGACACCCGGCGTGCCCGCCTCCTCGCGGCGCGGCGCTATGCGATCAACTCGGTCCCGCGTCGCGGTATCCTCAGCGGTCACTGGGACGCGGGCACCGTGGTCGGCGCGTTCCGCGACGGCAAGGCAGGCTGACCAGGGCTCGGCCCGATGCGCCGATGAAGGAGAGAGGGAGCGGGGAGGGAAGGCGTGACGGACGCCTGAGCCCTTTTCCAGGAGCGCACTCCCATGATTCCCGCCACCATCGCGACCGCGGTCGCCCCCGAGACGATCGCCAAGGTCACGCGCCTGTTCAACAATACCGCGTTCGACGTCATCTGCGAACTCCTCCAGAACGCGCGCCGCGCCGGTGCGACCGGCGTCGCGCTCGCGCTGAACGGCGCCGGCGCCGAGCACTTCCTGCACATCACCGATGACGGCCACGGCATCGCCGATCCGGTGAGCATCGTCACGCTCGGCCGCTCGGGCTGGTCCGACGAGACGCGCCGCGCCGAAGATCCCGCCGGCATGGGCGTGTTCAGCCTCGCAGGCCGCGACGTCATCATCCGCTCCTTCTCGAAACCCGACCGCCAGGGCTGGATGGCGCATATCCCGGCCTCGGCGTGGGAGACGAGCCGCCCGATCGCGATCGAACCCGATCCGATCATGCGCGGCACCGCGATCACCGTGCGCGTGCCCGACGAGTGGCTGAAGACGCTCGAGCGCGACGTGGCCCGCGCCGCCAAACATTATCCGGTTCCCGTGACCTGGAACGGCGCGGTCCTTCCGCAGGAGGACTGGCTGAAGGACGCGGTCCATGTCGAGGAATGGTACGGCGTGCGCATCGGCGTGTTCCAGAAACACCCCTCGCATTATTCCTCGCGCGACGGACGCCTCAACTTCCACGGGCTGACCATCCCGTGCGACCTGCCGTATGTTCAGGAAGTCGACCGGGGCGGCCACTGGATCGCGCGGGTCGACATCTTCGACGCGCCGCAAATCCAGCTCGTCCTCCCGGCGCGCAAGGAAGTGGTCGAGAACACCGGCATCGCCGCCCTGCGCGATGCGGTCCGGCTCGCGATCTACCGCGCGATCGAGGCCGCGGGGACGCACCGGCTGTCGGCGCATGACTGGCGCGAGGCGCGCTCGCTCGGTATCGCACTACCCGAAGCCGAGCCCTATCTGTTCGCATGGACCGCCTATGCGGCCGACAGCTCACGCAACTACGAGAGCGGCGCACGCGTGACCGACACCGGCATGGTGCTGATGCCCGACTTCGATGCGCTGATCGGCCAACCCGCGCAGGCGGCGATCGCGAAGCATAATCCGTTCGGTGGTCCGCTGGTCGAGGCCCAGGACGCGTTCAAGGGCTATGGCTGGTACGATATCCTCGCCCGTGTCGAGGATATGCGGTTCCGCGTCACCCAGGGCGACCGCACCTTCATCGTCTCCGACAGCCGCGAAGCGCCCGCCGAGGCGGAAAACGGTTGGGTCGAGGCTATCACGCTCGAGGCGACGATGAGCCACGCCGGCGCATTCATCGAGGTATCGACCGACGCGAATGTCGCCTTCGCACCCGACCAATGGTCGTGCAACTCGGTCGACGAGACGTCCGTCTTCGTCCGCCGGGGCAGCGAAATCACCGCGCTCGGCGTCGCCGACATCCTCGAAAACGCGATCTTCTATGCCAGCGACGACAGCGATGCCGACAGCTACGATACGCAGCTCGAGCGCTTCCAGGCCGATGCCGCCGAACGAATCATCGGCCTGCTCGAAGGCGACGATGCCGCGCTTGAGAACCGCATTCGCGACAAGCTGGCGGGGCATTATTTCCTCGTCCCCGAGGACCGGACGGTCACCGTCGTCATCGATCGCGACAGCCTCGACGTGACGATAACGGCCCGCGCGGTGCCTGCCGCGCCCGAGGCCGCAGCGGAGGGCGCGTGACATGGCACGCTACAACCACGCCTATACGATCGCCTTCAGCCTCGTCTCGAACGACGACAAGGGCCACGACGTCGACGCGCGCCAGCTGAAGGAGGCGCTGCTCGCACGGATCGAGAACCTCGACGAGGAAGGTAGCTGGGTCGAGTCTGCCGGTGCGCCCTACGACACCTATCTCGAACCGGAGGATGCACCATGACCGGCGCGGCAGTTCCGGTCGTGCCGCTGGCGCCGCCGCCACCAGTGGTGCTGGCCTACGGCATCGGCGTCGACAGCACCGCGCTGCTGATCGAGAAGCACGCGCGCGGCGAAGCGCCTGACCTCGTGCTGACCGCCGATACCTCGGTCGAGAAACCGGCCACTTACGAATATCTCGACGTGATCCGGCCCTGGATGCGCGATCGCGGCATCCGGTTCGAGCTGGTCAGCTATGTCCCGAGGCGATTCAAGCACTGGCCGCCCTATTACGGCATCCTCGAGATGTGCCTGACCAACGCCACGCTGCCGAGCAAGTCGCTCGGCGGGTCGAGTTGCAGCCTCAAATACAAGAAGGCGCCGCAGGACAAATTCCTGTCGACCTGGCAACCAGCGGTCGACGCATGGGCGCGCGGGCAGCGCGTCGTCCGCCTGATCGGCTATGACGCCGGTCCGCGCGACACCGCGCGCGCCAACCATGCGCTGTCGATCGACGATCCGCTGTACGACTGCCAATATCCCTTGCGCGAATGGCGATGGGACCGGCCCGACTGCGTCGCCCGCATCCAGGCCGAGGGTCTGCCGGTGCCCCCCAAATCGGCGTGCTGGCTGTGCATCGCCAATCATCCGGACGAAATCCGCGGCCTCCCGCAATGGTGCCTGCGGCTCATCGTGCTGGTCGAGGCACGCGCAGCCCCGCGGCTGCACACGGTCGAGGGCCTGTGGCGCAGATCGACCCGCGCGCGCCCCGGATCGATGACCGCCTTCATCCGCGACGAACACCTCCTGCCGGCCGACGAGATCGACCGCATCATCCGCGATGCGCCACTCGACCTCATACGGTTCCAGGACGTCGCGGCGGTCATCCCGCTCGGCGAGCGCCCGACGATGGGCGACTGGCTCGACCGCTTCCATGCGGCCTTTCCCGAACGAGGCCGGGGACAAAGCGACGCGCTCGCCGCCTGAAGTCCCCGCCACCATCGCTATCGACCCAACGGAGGATCGTCACATGATTTTGACCGCCACCGAAACGCGCCTCGAAGCCGTGGCCAGGCTCAACGACCGTTGCCGCCAGGGGTTCGACCGCACCGCGAAGATCGTCATGACCCGCGCGTGCCTCGGCGCGCTGTCGAACGGCACGCTCGCCTCGGAAGCCGTCGCCCAGGCGCATGTCCTGCAGGCGCTGCGCCGCTACACTTTCCCCGCCGACTGTCCCGAGCGCGATCGCGGCCAGTTCGAGCTGTCAGGCGAGACGATACACTTCCGTATCGATTATTATGACGTGGCGCTGGAATGGGGATCGGAAGACCCCGCCGACGCCAGCATCACGCGCCGTGTTCTCACGCTCATGCTGCGCGAGGATCTGTGATGCGTATTGTCGGAATGGCCGACAGCTATCAGCTAGCTGGCCGCTAGACGATGACGATCGAGATCATCCTCGGCCTGCCGCATCTCGCAAACGGGCCTATCCTTCAGCGCGCGGTCGCGCTGCAAGCACCGGTGCTGATCTCGGCCAATTGTCTGTCGCGCTGGCGCAAGGCCGATGGCTGGCGCGAGTGGTCGGGATGGCGCACCGGAACGCTCGCCAACGCGCGACCGCTCGCCAGCGTCGACCTCGATTCCGCCGGTTACACCATGATGGTCCGCTATGGCGGGCTTCCCTGGAGCATCGCCGATTACATGGCGCTCGCCGCGTCATGGCCGTTCCGACGCATCTCGTCGGTCGATTACTGCTGCGAAGAGGGCGTTGCCCACGACCGCGAGGAAGTGCTCGACCGCATCGCGCGCACCACCGCCACCAACCGAGAATGCTTTGCCCGCGCCGACGACTTGGCCATCCGCGACCGGCTGATGCCCGTGCTGCAGGGCCGCGTGCCCGACGACTACGTCCGTTCACTCGACGCGATCGGCGGTCTGATCCTGCCCGGCACCGTCGTCGGCATCGGCAGCATGTGCCGGCGACCGATCCACGGTCCCGAAGGGCTGATCGCCGTCGTCGAGCGGCTGACCCGCATCCTGCCGATCGGCGTCAAGGCGCACCTCTTCGGGGTGAAAGGCGATGCCCTGCCGTACCTCACGCCGTTCGCACGCTGGATCGCCTCGATAGACAGCCAGGGATGGGGCGTAGGCGTGCGACAGCACGCGCTCAGGCATCGCATCGCCAAGACCGACGCGCTCGGCGCCGACTTCATGGAACGCTGGTATCGCACGCAATGCGCGCGAACGCTCGAAACACCGCGACACCTGCCCGAGGCCGCGGCGTCTGCTCCACCGCCACCAACCGCCGACCCCTGGGAACGCGCGATCGCGCAGGCTCGCGCCGAGATCCGCGCCCTGATCGAGAGCGGCGATCTCGATCACGATGAGATCACCACCGGATGGATCGAGACCTGGGCGGCCGAGATCTACGCCGACGCGGCCTGACGGAGGTAACCATGCTCACCGACCGCTCCCAGCGCTGGCGCGACCGGCGCAGCTTGTTCGTTGCCGGCGACAGCGTGATCGACCCGCGCCGCTACGCCGTCGATGTCGTCGCCCATGATACTGCCCGCGCATTCCTCGCCGACCATCATTACCTCCCGCGCTATCCCGCCGCCCAGCTCGCCTGCGGGCTGTTCGGTCCGGGCGACCCGGGCAGATCCACGTTGGTCGGTCTCATCGTGTTCGGCGTGCCGGCGACCGGCGCGGTCATCACCCGGCACACCGGCTATGCCGATCCCGCTCGGGGCTGCGTACTGCAACGGCTCATCTGCCTGCCCTCGGTCGCCGCGAACGGCGAAAGCTTCTTCACGTCGCGCGCCTTCCGCCTCCTGCGCCTCGCCAAGCCCCGGATCGACGCTGTCGTCAGCTTCTCCGATCCCGCCTTCGGCCATTGCGGCGTCGTCTATGCCGCGCTGTCGGGCGCCTATCGCGGCCGCACGAGGCCGCGGACGGTGCTGCGCATCGCCGGCGAGACGATCTCGGAGAGAACGCTGTCGAAGATCCGCAACCTCGAATCCGGCCATGCCGGGGCGATCGACCAGCTGGTGCGGCTCGGTGCGCCGAGGCCGGAGGCGCACGAACACCCCGCCGACTGGCTCGCGCGGCTCCGTGCCGACAATCTGCTCCGCCCGCACCGGCAAAGCCCGCTATTCACCTATTGCTTCGAGCTGACGCGCGACGCCCGGCGCACCGCGCGCGATCTGCCCCGGCTTGCCTATCCGCGCCGGAGCGACGCGATCCGCGAAATCCTCGCGGCATGATCCCCGCGCCAGCGGCGCGAGGGAAGGGGAGCGGGAGCGGGCGGCATGTCACCGACATGCCGGAAGGAGCACCGCCCGTGGATATCCATCTCGCCATCGCCAGCGTCCAGGCCGACGCTGCCCGCATCGCGCGCTACACCGATCGACGCGACCGTTTCCTCGATGCGCTGGACTGGTCCGCGCTCGACGAACAGACCGCGCGCGAGGCCGCGATGCTCGACGATCTGCTCGCCGGCGATCTCGCCGACGCCGCGCTCTACATCCTCTGGCTGGAAGAACGCCTCGCCAGCGGCGAAACCGATGTTCCAGGCGTTCTTCGCTTCTACCCGCACCCGCGCCCCTGGCACGGCGAGTGGATCTCGCTGCACTGACCCTGAAAGGATCGCCATGAGCCGCCACCAGTTTCCCGGTATCGAACCCGGCACCAGCGTCAGCATCGGGTGGGACCGCCCGCTTGGCACCTTCTTCGTCCAGGTGCTGCGCCCGCACCCGCATCTCACGGGTGAGGACGAAACCGTCGCATGGCATGGCGCGCACCCCGGCGAGCTGACCACAGCGGCCGCCGCGGTCACCATCGCCTCACGCTGGGCCGATCTTCCCGCCGATCTCGCGATCACGCTCGAGACCGACCGGCTGATGACCCTCGGCCAGTCCGATGGCGAGGCGCAGATCGCCATCAAGCGCCGCTTCTTCGGCGACTGAGTACCCGACAAGAAAGGGGAGGGGGATGGGGCGCGTCGATCAATGACGATCGACGGAGAGCCCCATGCCATATTTTATCGATCTCGGTGCCGGTCCCGCCGAGGAGGATTGCGCGCAACTCGGCCAGTCGCCCAACTTCGACAGCCTCAACCGCCTCGAAATCGCGGTCTACAAGTCCGCGCTGATCGCACGCTACGGCCCGCCGCCCCCGGGATGCCGCCTCGCCGGCCTGTCCAACCGACACGATTTCGGTCGCTATGTCGAACTCGTCCTCCATATCGAGAACGAGCTCGAAGAGGCCGTCGCCGACTATGCGACACGCGTCGAGGAGGGACTCGCCACCTGGCGCGAGGCGGGCTTCACCGCGCCGGTCGAGTATAACGGCGAGACGCCCACCATCGTCCATGCCGATCCGGCCGATGCCGTCATCAGCGCGCTGCTGATTACCCGGCCCGGGCCGAACGGTCTTTTCCCGATCCCGGATTTCGCGGTCCTGCACGGCAATCTCACGCAGGCTTACCCCGCCGAGGCCGCGGCCGCCAACGCGCGTCTCGCCGAGGCCGCGGACGCCTGAGCGCGACCGCACAGAGCGATTTCCCATCATTTCGGAGCATTCCCATGGCGAACACCTACACCAAGGCCGCGTTCACGCTGACCATGAGCCACGCCGACGCGGCGTTGCTAACCATTGCCGAACAGGCAGTCGATATCCTCGACACCAACGGCGACGATGCCGACCTCGCCCACGAATATGACGCGCTCGATCCCGCGTTTCACGCCGTGTTCCCGGCGAAGGGGCCGATGAAGTTCGAAAGCTTCCTCGAGATATTCGACGATTGGCATTTCCCTTATCTCGACTGCGCGATCGACATCGACTGGAAAGGCGAAGACGGGAACGCGCGCGTATTCTTCAGCGGCGATCAATTCGGCGTCGAACAGGTCGCCCAGCTCATCTTCCGCGCTTGCAAGTCCGCGCTCCCCTGCGGGTTCGCATGGATCTCCGACTGCGACCGGCTGCGCCCCGGCGAGTTCGGAAGCGGCTGCGTCATCATTACCGACGCGGGGCTGACGTTCCACAGCACCCAGGACATCCTCGATCGCGCCGCGCGCAGCGCCGCAGCCGATCCCGACACCCATGGTCACGAGGGTCGCTTCGGTTTCGTGCTCGCCTCGCGCGACCAGGACGGCCACGCCGTCTTCTGGAACAACGACGACGGCTTCGGGGCACTCGCCAGCGCGACCGTGTTCTCGAAAGCCGAGGCCCGCGCACACGATCCGGTCATCGCCAACGACGAACCCGAGTGGCTGGCGCTGCCAGCGCCGCTCGCGGCCTGAACGGCCATGTTCATCGACATCGGACGCGGCCTGGTCGCCGGCCTTCCGGCCCTCGCCCTGCCGCCCGCCATCCTCGACGCGGTCGAACGCGGCGCATGGATCGTCTTCAACCTCTCGGGCGGCAAGGACAGCTCGGCCGCGATGTTCGCGGTCAACCTGATCCTCGATGCGCTCGGCCATCCGCGCGAGCGGCGTATCGCCATTCACGCCGACCTCGGCCGTGCCGAATGGGACGAAACGCCCGCGACGGTCGAGGATCTCGCGGCCCACGCCGGCGTCCCGCTGACGATCGTCCGGCGCAACGCCGGCGACCTGTTCGACCGCTGGGCCACGCGCTTTGCCAACGGCAAGGCGCGCTACGAGGCACTCGAAACCTATAATCTGATCGGTCCCTGGTCATCCTCGGCGCTGCGCTTCTGCACCTCAGAGATGAAGGCCCATGTCATCGGGCCGCACCTCGCCAGACTGCTGCGCGGCCAGACTATCATCAACGTGCTGGGACTGCGCCGCGACGAGAGCATCGCTCGGTCACGCACACCCGAATGGAAAGCAGACGCGCGCTACGCCGCTGCCGGCAATCCGCACGGCACCGCGATGATGCTGTGGAACCCGATCGCGCACTGGACGACACCACAGGTCTTCGCCGCGCACGATACGCTCGGCATCCCGCTGCACGTCGCCTACACCTGTTACCAGTCGTCACGACTGTCGTGCCGCTTTTGCGTCCTTCAATCGCTCGGCGACGCCCAGGCATCGGCTTCGGCACCGGCGAACCGTCCCGCGCTGCTCCACCTGGTCGGCCTCGAGGCGACCTCAACCTTCTCGTTCCAGCCCGCACGCTGGCTCGCCGACGTCGCACCGCGTCACATACCGGGTAATTTGAGGAACCGGATTTCCCTCGCCAAGGCCGATGCCGCCGAGCGGCGACGGCTCGAAGCCGCGATGCCGCCCGACCTGCGCTACGTCAAAGGCTGGCCGCCGCGCATTCCCACCATCGAGGAGGCCGGCATCATCGCCGCGTCCCGCGCACCGATCCTCTCGCGGCACGGTCTCGCCGATCTCTATCCCAATGCCGGCGCGGTGCGAGACCGCTTTTCCGACCTGATCGCGCTGAAGCGTGCCGCCTGATCCAGAGCAAGGAGCTTTCATCATGCCCGATATCACCGATCTCCCCGTCATGACGCGCGCCGACGCGATCGCCGCGGGCTTCGCCGGCTACAACGACGTGCCGCACAAACCAATCGACGTGCCCGACGGCGCGTTCACGATCACGGCGAAGACCAGCGAGGGTCGCCGCGTCACCTTCTGCTTTCTCGAATCCACTTATGGTGGCCCGCCCCGCTTCATCGACATCCAGTTCCACGACCGCGGCACCACGATCCCCAACGCCGATAACGGGGTATCACCCACCTTCAACGCGTTCGCGATCACGCGTGGCGGCAAGTTCGTCGCCGACAGTCGACCGCTCGACGAAGAGATCAAGCCCTCGATCCTCGTGCTGATGCTCGACAAGGCCGGGGAAGAACCCGCGCGATCCGCGACCAACCCGGCGCCGATGTCGGACATTGACCTCGCTGCGCTGCTGACACGCGCGGCCGAAGTCGTGGCTGCGCCCGACAGCCGGATCGCGTCGCATCGCAACACGCTTGCCGGCCAGCTCATCGCCGAGGCCGCGATCAGGCGGGCGCGCCCGTCATGACCACCCCCTCGCGCAGCGACGGGATGCACGTCGCCCATACCGCAACGGGCTGGGTCGTGTTCGACAACAGCTTGTCACACCCCTCTCGCCTCTCGGGCGCCTATCCGTCGCGCGCCGCGGCGACCGCCCGCAAGCGGGCGCTCGCGCGTGCGCTGCGCCACCAGCGTCCCGACGAAGCACCGGACGTCTGAGGAAGGGGAAGGGGGACCGGCTGTTATGAACCGGGAGGATCATCCGACCCGGTGACAACCGGAGCTGACCCCATGCGCAGCATCCTCGCCTTCTACGAAATCGACCGTGCCTGGGGCGGCCCCGAGGAAGGGGGATGGTGTGCGCCGTTGTGGCGCGAGAAAGGAGTGCGTCTGATGACGTGATGCTTGTTGGCAATGGCATCTGCCCACCGAGCTTACCGGTGCCCTCGGGCTGAAACTTCGAAAGGAGAACGGGACCATAGCATGCTCGGAAAAGGCCCAAAGTGAATAGTCGCATTGAAGCAACGGGTCAGGGCAAGACGGTTATGGTGAACGCTACACTGCGTGAAGCCCAATCTCTCGCGGCCTAAACCCTTGGCGGCGAGGAAAGCGACTGAAACCCCGCACCGACGCGTCGGGTCCACTCTACCAGCTCGGACCCGAGAAGCGGCCAAGTCCGTACCATCGACTTGACCGGCCAACCTTGTCGGCGTGACCTCCTTCGGAGGACTAGAGATGAAAAGGCCACCTAAGACCGTTAGCTTATCTCCTTTCACGCGTAACTACGGGACCGCCTGTAGCTGGTCGAGTTATCGACCTGTATGGCGGCGGAGCCGCAATATTACCCGAACACCCGGCGTAATTGCCGGGACAGCCCTTGCCTCGGTGAGGGACGGTCGGCCGTATAAGTTCGGGGTGACCCGAGCGAAAGCGCAACCGAGCGGGGGAAGTGCGGCAGCTTCGATCCAGCATCGAACCAGGGCGGAGGTCTGCTGATGCAACCCTGTGCCGCCTTGAAAAGGCTGGAATCACTTGGAACGATTGCCTTGACCGGCAAACGTGTGAACGGTGTGTTCCGACTGCTGCTATCCCGCTCCTTGTGGGTGGAAGCTTTGGGCCGCATCCAACAGAACCGTGGGGCAGAGACCCCCGGCATCGACCGTGAGGCCGTAACCGATCTCGACGAAAGCCGGATCGATGCGGTGATCGCGCAACTCTCGGCGGGCACGTATCGCCCGCAGCCGGTCAGGCGCGTCCACATCCCCAAGACCAACGGTAAAACAAGACCGCTCGGCATCCCGACTGCAACCGACCGACTGGTGCAGGAAGTGGTCAGGATGATCCTGAACGAAGTCTATGAACCGATCTTCTCTGATCGGTCACACGGCTTTCGACGGGGGCGGTCGTGTCACACGGCGCTCGACCATGTCCGCAAGACATGGAAGGGCGTGAAGTGGCTGATCGAAGTCGATGTCGAAGGATACTTCGACAACATCTCTCACGAGAAATTGTTGAGCCTGCTTGAACGTCGCATTGATGATAGGCGGTTTACCGCTCTCATCAGTGCGATGCTGAAGGCAGGGTATCTGGAGCAGCAGCGTTTCCACGAAACCTATAGTGGCACGCCGCAAGGAGGCATCGTCTCGCCTCTGCTCGCGAACGTCTACCTGCACGAGCTTGACCATTATGTGGAAGGGCTCGTCGCTGGCTTCGACAAGGGTGCCCAACGTCGCAAATCGGCGGAATACAGGCACCTTCAGCGCCGTTCCGAGTACGCCCGGAAGCGCGTGGCTGCGCTGCGTGACAAAGGGCAGGTTGATGAAATCCAACCATGGCTGGACCGAATAAAGGAGACGCTCGCGGCGATGCGCAAGCTACCCGCGACGGACCCGTTCGATCCAGACTTTCGACGCCTTCGCTACGTCCGGTACGCCGACGACTTCCTTCTGGGGGTTATCGGCAGCCGGGCCGAGGCCGAAGAGATCAAGGCCGCCATCGAGGGCTTCCTCGCGAGCGAGCTTGAGCTCCGAACGTCCCCGTTGAAAAGCGGGATCCGCGAGGCTCGGAAGGGAGCAAGGTTCCTTGGCTACGACGTGCGCACTCGCACGGCGTCCGACCGGCTCGTCAAACAACGGGCACGGACGGGCATCGTCGCAGTCAAGCGGACGGTGACGGATCAAATTCAGTTGCTGGTCCCGCGCGACAAGGTGCAATCGTTCAGCCAGAGGCACGGCTATGGTCAGTTCGACTTGGGACGGGCTGTGCACCGTCCGGGCCTGCTTCACATGGATGATGCGGAGATCGTCAAGGTCTACAACGCCGAACTTCGCGGCTTTGCAAATTACTATGCCTTGGCCGTGGATGTGAAAGGCGCACTCAACAAGCTCGAGTTTCTCTGGCGCGGTAGTCTGTTCAAGACGCTCGCGCACAAGCATCGGACAAGCCTAATGGCTTCGCTCCGGCGCCTCAGGGTTGGCCCGGGCAGGTACGTAGTGCGTATCGGCGTTGGGAGGGATGAGAGGAGGATCGCGGTTTGGCGACTGGCGGAACTCGATCGTAGGCCGGTGTTCTGGCCGTCGGTCGACAACACGCCTCGCACGGAAGCTCTTCGGTTAAGCAGGACCAACCTGACTGACCGAGTGCTCGCCCAAGCATGCTCCGCATGTGGCGGCACCGATGGACCGTTCCATCTTCACCACAGCAACCCCGTGCGTCGCATGAGGGATGGGCCGGTGTTCCGGAGGCTTCACGCCGAACGGGCCCGGAAGACGAGGCCGCTTTGCGCGCCCTGTCATCAACTCCTTCATGCAGGGAAGCTGCCGGACTTTCGTTCTACAGTGCCCGGAGCGGAGAGCCGGATGCAGTGAAAGTTGCACGTCCGGTTCGGAGGGGGGCAGTGGGGTGTTCTCTCGTAGACGCCACCCTGCCTACCCTACGGTACGACACCGGCACCTTCGTCCGCGTGATCGCCCTCCATTACCACGACGAGGCCGCGGTCGCGGCGATGCGCCGCGCCAACCGGCTGCTCGAGCGCCTGCAGCGGCATCGCCCGCCGGTGGATTCGGCTGCCTACACCGGCGGACGCTTCCGCGCCTTCAGCTTCTCCGGCCTCCCGCCCACGCGGTTTCCCGCACGTCGCCCGGAATATTCCTGACCCAGCAGAAAGGGACCAGCCCATGTATCGCGTCCATTATTTCGACACCAGCGAAGCCGCGCATGACGCCTGTCTCGATGACGGTCCCTGCATCGAGGAAGGCGACGTTCTCGCCATCCTGTCGGAGGGCGTCATCGGTCTCGCCTCGACCGATCCGATCGCCGTCACCCTCGACCCCGGCGCACTGCGCATCGTCCGCCCGATGGCGATGGACGTGCTGCTAGCAGAACTCGTCCACGGCGCCTCCCAGATCCGCCGCGCGGTCGCGACCGCCCTCCTGCACCATTTGCCCGTGCAGCCCCATTTCCTCGCCTTCGTCGCGCCGGCGCTGCCCTATCCCTATCCGCAGACCGTCGTCGCGCTCTCGTTCGACGATATCATGCTGACGATCGATGCGATCCACCACCGTATCACGGCGCTCGAACGCCGGTTGGGGACACTCGAATCCGACAGCGCGCACGCCTTCTTCCTGCAACGCTCGATCGATCATCTGTCGGCCGCCCGGAAGCGCCTCATGCGACATCCGCGACCGCCTCGCTGAACGGCACGGCATCGCCTCGCGACGATGCCGGCACCGGCTGCGCCGGAAGGAGAGAGGGACCGGATCGGCATCCTGGACATGGGGTCCGGGCATTTTGCCGAAAGGTCACGATCATGTGCATCGATCCCAACGCCGAGCCCGTCGCCTTCGCGCTCGACACCAAACTCTGCCACCTCCTGCCCACGCTGACCGAGCCGCACCGCGAAGCCATCGCCCAGGATCTCGCGCGCACCGCCATCTTCATGGCGACCGCAATGGCGGCCGACATGGCGCAGGACGCGGTGAACGGCCTCGTGCCGATCCCGAAGATGCCGACGCTCGGCAAGCCGCCCGCACCCGCGCTGGTCCCACAGGCGCAAACGCCGCGCGATACCGTGCTGCTGACCCCCGCGGTCGCGCCCGTCGTCACGATCAAGGCCAAAACGACCGACGTCACCGTCGCCGGCTTCGACCAGCGTCAAGGCTACACGTTCGGGATCGACAACAAGTCCGACCGGCTGATCGACATCCGCCACGCCGGCAAATGCTGGTGCATCGATCCGAGCGACGAGGCGACCGACGTCGTCAGCCGCGCGATCGGCGCGCTCGCCGCGGCGCACGCCGATATCGGCACCGCGCTCACCGACCAGCTCGCCCACTGAGCACCGACATCGTCCGCCTGCCGCACGATCCACCGTCCGCGTGAAGACGCGGTCGGTGAGGGGCGCTCATCGCGCCCTGCCCGGCCGAAGGGCCGGGGAGGGGAGGAGGATTGAAGATCGGTGTCGAGGACATGGGGTCCAGCACGACATCACAGGAGACACGTCATGAACATCGGTCAGATCAAGCAGAACGACGCGGGCATTTTCATGGGCCGCATTTCCACCCTCGCCGTCGCGATGACGATCGCGCTCAAGCCGGTCCAGTCGTCCAACCCGCGCGCGCCGCGCTACGAGATCCACGCGCTCACCCCGGGCCGGACGTGGGTGCAGGTCGGGGCGTTCTTCGAACTCACCTCGAACAACACCGGCGAGGCGTTCCTGAACGGCCGCATCGACGATCCGTCGCTCGCCGCGCCGCTGCAGGTCTCGGCCTTCCGCCAGGACGACGGCTCGTACAACGTCGTGTGGCAGCGCGCCCAGAAGCGCCGCGATGTCGGTGCCGCGCTCGGCGTCAAGGCGGATGACGATCTGTCGCCGCCGTTCGGCGCCGATGGCGGCCCGGTCGGCAACGGCCCCGATCACGATGCGGGCACCACCGACAACGGCCTGGGCGAAACCACCGCCCCGGTCGAGGAGCCGGTCGGCAAGGGCCGCGGTCGCCGCCAGCGCGTCGCCGAGGACGCCTGATCCACCCCCGGTGCCGTGCACTCCCTCACGGCACCGCATGGCGCACGGGCGCGCCCCCTTTCGCTCCCGCACGCCGAAACTCGGGGCGACGCCGGCACACGGCGTCGCCCTTTTTTTGCTTCATGGGCTCCAGTCCCGATTCAACACCGTATCGGATCGATAATTTAGCTATTCCTTCGCTTTATCGCCGTATAAGCACAGGATATCGCAGTTCGAACCTGGGCCACGCTCAAGGGAAGGGGGTGATGAATGGATAGCCGGGCGAATGGTGATGACACCGCTCGCGGGACCGGCACGTCCACTTCATCACGAGGTCCCGACATGGCCGACCGCGTCTCCGTCTCCATTACGATCGGGGGGAAACTTCCCGCCGGTCGACTGCCCGAACTGTACAAACTCGCCGATTTCTACGGCCTCTCGACCGAATGGGGGGGAGAACCGCTTGAATCCGTTACATCCGGCGAACCCCTGCGCCTCCATGCTCACGAGGTCCAGAACGGCAATATCGAGGATATCGAGGACTTCTGCTGCACCAACGACCTTCCGTTCAGGACGTGGTCGGGAGGCTCGCCCGGGTCGTTCTCGCCCGAGGTTCGGGTCTGGCCAGGTCATGGTCCGCGCGCGATATTCTCGGCCGACGACAACGAAAGCGTCGTGCTGACGCTTCAGGAATACAATGCTCTAGGTGACCTCGCCGCGATCGGTGAGCACTTCCGGTTGGGTGGCTTCAAACCGCCTGCGCTCTCCATCGTCCCGGGAAAGCCTGAGACCGATAGCTAACAGCGCCATCGGCACATCCTCCTGACCTAGCCCGATCCGCGTCCCGCACGCACCACCGTCCGCGTGAAGAACGCGGTCGGTGAGGGGCGCTCATCGCGCCCTGCCCGGCCGAAGGGCCGGGGAGGGGAGGAGGATTGAAGATCGGTGTCGAGGACATGGGGTCCAGCACGACATCAGGAGACACGTCATGAACATCGGTCAGATCAAGCAGAACGACGCGGGCATCTTCATGGGCCGCATTTCCACCCTCGCGGTCGCGATGACGATCGCGCTGAAGCCGGTCCAGTCGTCCAATCCGCGCGCCCCGCGCTACGAGATCCATGCGCTCACCCCGGGCCGGACGTGGGTGCAGGTCGGCGCGTTCTTTGAACTCACCTCCAACAACACCGGCGAGGCGTTCCTCAACGGCCGCATCGACGATCCGTCGCTCGCCGCGCCGCTCCAGGTCTCGGCCTTCCGCCAGGACGACGGCTCGTACAACGTCGTGTGGCAGCGCGCCCAGAAGCGCCGCGACGTCGGTGCCGCGCTCGGGGTCAAGGCGGACGATGGCGAACCCGCGCTGCCTTTCACCGCCGATGGCCGTGACGTGGCGACCTCGGGCGCAGGCGATGACACCGGAGACGGGCTGGGTGCCAGCACCGCGCCGGTCGACGAGAGGGTCTGACCGGCATCGGGCGGCGCTGACGCGTCGCCCGTATCGCCACCTCGACGGGGATCGCTTCATCGCCGAAGCGGTCCCTGTTGCCGTTAGTGCCTGTTGCAGCCGCGCGGTCCGTGGTGTACGGATTGTCTTCCGTTTTACGGAAGATACGGATTCCCATGTAACAGAAAGATGGCCGTTACAACATTGGCAGGACCAGATGAGGGTCCCATCCTGGAGGGACGCAGGGCTTAATCGATCCCCGGCCGCGTAACGAAAGATGAGGGAAACCATGACCCCTACAATCGAAAAGGCCAGATCGACCGACGTGTCGAAGCGGTTCGGCTTCTATTACGACGAGGCGATGACGCATCCGATCGCAATCGAGCGCAACGGCGCTGCCCGCGTGGTCATGCTACCCGCCTCCGAGTTCGAACGCTTGTCCCGCCTCGATCACCTCGCGCTCTCGCCGCAGGAGTTGAGCGATGAAGCCATCCACGCCATCAGGACCGCGACGCCCAGCGCCGGGTCCGTCCAGAACGATCAGTACGTCGATTGAACCGCAAGCCGGTGACCTGATCTGGTATTTCTACCTCTGGCGGCATGAACATAACCGGGGCGACGAGGACGGCTCGAAACTCCGCCCCTGCATGGTGGTTGGCAGCTATCGCTCAGCCGGAAGGCTCCGTGTCCTGATGGTGCCACTGACGACGCGCGATTATTCACCGGCTGCATCCATCCCTCTGCCGCCGCGATTCATTGAGGCCTTCGGCCTCGATGACCGATCACGCATCGTGTGGGACGACGTGAACGATTTCGCATGGGTCGGACCCGACGTTCGCGCCGGTAACGACGGTAGCACCATCATCGCCGAGGTGCCGAGCCGCATCGTACAACGTGTCGCGACGCTGATCGTCGAGCATCGGATCACCCCCACCCGGCGAACCGAGTAGGCGATCGATCCTCGCCAACCCGAAGGGCGGCGCCCGCAGCCACAGCCCGGTTCGCTGGCCGAGTGGAAAGATCATCACGATCGGCGATGATCCCGCAGCCGGGCGGCGCGTAAAGCCGTCGCTGTTCTGCCAGCGGGTATCGGCAGGCGTTTGCCCCCTATGGCGATGAGGACGCCCAGGTCCGATGCGGTTGCCGGCGATCGCCCTGGCGAGGGTCGGCCGTCGGGCGACCTTGCGGCATCCGGTCTCCTTGCCGGTGCGTCGTCGCCCGGGCGCGGCCGTCCTTGTCGAGCTTCGGAGCGGCACCACGTCGGTCAGCGAGCGACGCTGGCGGCACGCCTGCCTTCGCGCCGGGTCGTTCGGGGGTACGGGTCAGGCGACCGACATGAGCGGTTCACGAGGTTTGTCCATGGCAATGCCTGCGGGAACCTTGGGCTGATCGACGGCCCATCCGCCGTTTCGTGTCACCTGCGCCGCGCCCCGGGGCCTCGCAACCCCTTTGGCAGGGCCGTGTTGCCGCGCTTCGCGCGGCTGCCCGCACCACCCCTGCAAAAGGGGTTCCCCTCCGGTCGACCAGGCCCGCCGCCTGCGCGCCGGCCCAGCTCGCCCTCCGGTGCGACGCCCCGAACCGCGACGCCCTTCAGGTGACACCGGCGGACGGACCGCCGACCAACCCAAGGAGGCAATGCCATGAACAACGTGAACCTCGTCGGCCGCCTGACCCGCACCCCCGAACTGCGCGAAGTCAATCGCGCCACCAGCGTCGCGACCATCTTCGTGGCGACCGATCGCCCGAAGCTCAACAAGGACGGCCACACCTACAAAGGCGACGACGGCTTCACCGTCAAGGAGACCGAATACCACAAGGTCACCTGCTTCAACGGCCTCGCCAAGGCGATCGCCGGCAACCGCAAGAAGGGCGACCTCATCGCCATCGAGGGACGCCTGCACTACACCCGCTGGCAGGACAGCGACGGCAACGACCGCTACGGCTGCGAGATCATCGCCGATCGCGCCGAGTTCTACTGACCGGCCAGCGAACCGGGCGGCGCCTGCGGGCGTCGCCCTTCGCGCATGCTTCATCATCGCCCGCGCAGGACGCCTCGCCCACGGTGCTTCGCACCGCGGCCTTGCGCCAGCGCGCGCTCACCTGAAAGGTCCGGCACCATGACCGTCCAGCGCGACATGTTCGACGGCGACCCGTTCGCGCCCGAGCCGATACCTACGGCACCGGACCCGGTCGCTCGGGTCGACGAGCCGGCACCCGCCGGCGGCGACCACGACGGCAATGCCGTCGCGCTCGCCCCGCTGGCGGTGCCGTGCGGCTTCCGCAACCGTCGCAATGAACCCTGCCGGCGTCTCGCCGAGCGACCCATCCTGATGAACGGCCAGCCCTTCGTCCATCGTGGTCACCAGCTGCTCCAGTGTCCGCGTTCCTGCTGGCTAGACGATGACAGCGCGGTCGAGCCGGACATTGCTGACCGGATCGGTGAAGATATCCGGTTCGCAACCGAACCGGATATCCAGACCGACCCGCACGGCGAGGACCCCGATGCCAACCGCGATCCAGACGACCCGGGAATCCAGGAGATGCCGGATTACGATGCCGGGGATGACGGTGGCGAGTATGAATGGGACTGATCCTGCTGATCCTGCTGTGCTGGCTGTGGGACGGCCGTAGAGGGGCAGGGCGGGGCGTCCCGCCTTGTGGGCGGGACCGGGCTCTATTCGGCCCTGGCGGGCCTCACGGAGCCCCCTGGCGGGGTCTCCGCCCTGCGGGTGACGATCCCTATGCCGGCGCCGGGCGTCCTGCGCGCGGGCGGCGGCAGCTGGCTCGCCCTCCCGGGCTCACTGGCGCTGCCTTTGCGGCGCTGCGCCTGGCGGCGCATCACCGCCGCCCGTGCTCGGTCCGACCCGGCGTGCCCACCACAACATAATATTTTCTCTCTCTGTGATGAGGAAGTCTGGCATGCGGGGTTGGCGGGCCGTCAAGGACGCGCGGTCCCCCCAATTTTCACGCACCCTTCCGCCTCCGCTTCGCTCCGCCTCCAGGGCACGAGAAAATCGGCTCCCCCGCGCGCGAGCGTTAACCGGGGTCCGCGACCCTGCGGGCCGCGGCTTCCCGGTTAACGTCCCTGACCGCCCTGACCGCCGCATGCCGGATGAGATTCCTCACCGAGAGAAGGTGAGATTTTCAACTCATGGAGGCTATCATGACCAAGTACAGCAACTTCAACGACATGGGCCGCGCGATCAACGAGCGCCGCGCCGACGAGGACACCACCGAGACCTATCAGGGGGCGTTCATCGAGGCGAGCGAGATGGCCAAGCTTTCCATCGTCAGCGAAGCCGAGAAGCTGGACATGCCCGACCCGGAGCAGGCCGCGCACGCCGTCGAGCAGATGCTGGCGACGATGTTCGACGTGTTCCGCGACACCCGCATGGAAGAATTCGCCGCCGATCTCGCATGGGGTTTCGTCAACAGCTTCCACATGGTGGCCAAGCGCATCGAGGGGCGGGAGGATGACGCCGCCAAGAAGCTGGGCGACCTGGTGCGCAGCTACGACCCCTCGGAGATCTACGCGGTGGAACTCGAAGAAACCCAGCTGCTCTGCCAGACCCTCGAGAATTGCGCCGAGGCGATGCGCTGCATGCGGGACCACGCCGGGAACGTGTATCGCGTCGAGACCGGACGGCCCTTCTCGACCGTCCGCGGCAGCAGGGTGTCGTCCAAGCTGACCGCCTCGATGATCGACGGTGCCGACTATCTGGCGGCACGCGCGGCAAAGCGTCGGGACGAGCACAACCCGAGCGGCCCGATTGTCGCCTTCTCGGGCGGCATGGAATGGCACGACCACGAGCAGCTCTTCGAACGCCTCGACCAGATCAAGCGTCGCATCCCGTCGATGGTCCTGATGACCACCGCCATGAACAAGGGTGCCGACGCCATCGCAGCGTCGTGGGCGGCCTCGCGCGAGGTCAAGCTGGTGCGCATGTTCCTCGACAAGCGCCACGGCAACCGGGGCGGGTTCCTCCGCAACGACCGCATCGCCTCGCTGCGTCCCGTCGAAGCGATCGTCTGCGAAGGATCGGGCGTCCAGATCGACTTCGCTCGCAAGTTGCGTACCGCCGGCGTACCGCTCCACGTCTTCCGCAAGGACGGACAGGCACCGGTGCAGCCGAGCCAGCGCAGCCGCCGCGCCTGACGCACCCACGGAAGGGCTCCGGGCAACCGGAGTCCTTCCCCTTTTTTACGTCGCCCTGGGCGGCGCTCCGGGGCATCGAGCCCCATCGCGCCGCGTGGGACTGACCTATCGGTCGATCACGCCACGTTGCCCGCTCGGCACGGCTCGCTCGCGGCAGGGCAATGCCGTCGCATTGCCACTGCCAGCTACGCCTCGCCGGTGCCGGGGTCGATACCGACACCCGTCGCATCGCCTCGCTCGCTTTGCGGTCATCGCTGAATGCGATGACCAGCGCGCTACGCCTCGGCCGATACGACTGGCGATCGTCGTTGAACACCAATCGGCACGCCTCGCTTGCTTCACGGCGATCCCTTCGGATCGCCGGTTCGCTACGCATCGCCGTGCCGATCGCGTTGGCTTATCGACCGCGCCGTCTCGCTCGCATCGCGGCCACGCCTGCGCGTGTCACGCTCGCTACGCATCGACCGGCGCGGTTCAACCGGCGTCACGCTTGCGGCATCAGCACGGCTCGCTGGCGGGCGCGGCGATGCCGTCGCATCGCCTGCACTGCCGCTGCGCATCGCGCCGTGCCGATCGCACCCATTGATCGGCCACGCCGTCTCGCTCGCATCGCGGCCACGCCTGCGCATGTCGCGCTCGCTACGCATCGACCGGCGCGTCTCACCCGGCATGTCGCTTGCCGCATCGGCACGGCTCGCTGGCGGGCGCGGCGATGCCGTCGCATCGCCTGCGCTGCCGCTGCGCATCGCACCGTGCCGATGCCATCGCGCAGGAGCTGACCGGCACGGCTCGCTCGCTTCACGGCGATCCCTTCGGATCGCCGGTTCGCTACGCCTCGCTCGTGCCGATCGCACCCGCTTATCGACCGCGCCCGTCTCGCTCGCATCGCGGCCACGCCTGCGCGTGTCGCGCTCGCTACGCATCGACCGGCGCAGTCCGACCGAAGCCCGGCTCGCTCGCGGTGCCGCAATGCCTGCGCATTGCGAGCACCAGCTACGCATCGCTCGGGCACCCGGTCCTGCGGACCGACCCATGACCCCGTGATCGGCCATGCCGATCCTGACGGATCGGAAGGGGAGGGGAACCGGAGATGATGGTTCCAATGGGAGACAGACCATGTCGATCACCTTCTTCCTCAGCGTCGATCGCAAAGCCGACGCCGCGCCCGCCGTCATCACCGCCCGCCAGCTTGCCGCGTTCCGCGCCTTCGCCCGCGAACGTGGCCAGCTGCTCGAAGACGAGGATGATGACCCGCTCGTGTCGTGCTCGTTCGAAGCTCGCGTCTGCCCCTGGTCGCTCGCGTCGATCTGCGCGATCTTCGATCACGATGTGGGTGTCATCGCCGTGGTCGAGGAAGCCCAGTTCCGTGGCCTCAACGTGCGCTTCTGGCACGATGACGCGACCCGCACGATCACGATGCGCGTCGCCAGCACCCCGGACGGCGCAGCGGAGATCAATCTCGCGAACGGCAACGCCTTCCACGTCCTCGACGCGCTACGACTTTCGGACGATAATTGCGGCAGCATGCCCATCGGGCAACTACGCGAAACACTCGGCCAGCCCTATGTTCGCCGCGACCTTGGTCGCCTCGATGGTCGTTACCTCGAACGCTTCGACACCCTCGCTGCTCAGGCCGACACCAGTGAAGGGATACGCATGGTCTGGGGATAGCCTCCCTCCAGTCGCCATCGCGTCGGGGAGCATCGGGCTTCGCCTCGATGCTCCCCATTCTTATGCCTGAATGGACCGAAGCTTCGCCAACTCGGCCCAAGCATTGAAAAGGGGAGCGCCTAACGGCAGCTCCCCTTCTATTTGCATGATGGGCTTGAGCCCGCTTTCGCGCTGACCCGCTTACGCGGTCAGGCGCTTCACGGTCTCGGCGATCCCGAGTTTCTTGATCGCTCCAATGATCGCGCTGAACTGGGCAGGATCGGCCTTCATCAACCCCGACCGTTCCACCTCCTTCAGCAGCTCCGAACGCTCACGATCGGCCAGTTGCTTGCGGCGTTCGTTGAGCCGCTGTTCGTCCGCCTCAAGCTGTGCCCGTTCCTGCTCGATACTCCGTGCCATATGACCTGCCTTTTCTGATCGTGGATCGGCCTCCATTTCCCACGATGCCAGCACCGCTCCACCGGCACAATAGCGACACTCATAATCGCTCGCTGGTCCGGCTTTACCGGACCAGCATGAGGCGACGGACACTGACCTTCGGCCAGGTCCGTCGTCGGGCGGGATTGCTCCGCCCAATACCCTTCGGTCCAGTCCGGTGGTCGCCTGCCTGCGGCGCTTACTCTCCCGGAACCCAGTCCAATGATCGGACATCCAGCCATGATGCCACCACCACCGCGACAGTCCCTAAGGATTTGCACACCGTACGCGGCACGCCGCAGGTTAAGTGTCTGTAATTGCCGGTGTTTGCAGGGGCAAACATGTTTGCCCCTGCAAACGCCTTGGTGGTTCTCCCCTAAGCGCTTGAGAACGCGCGAAAATCCCTGTTTGCAGGGTGAATGCGTTTTCACTCTATACCTCGGGACCAGGCTGTAGTATTTTCCACTCTCCGAAAACCCCACCAGCCACTTTCAAGTGGGTGGTGAATGTCTAACTCGACGATAGCTTTCAGACTTTCGTCTGAAGAGATTGCGGCACTTGATCGTGTAGCCGCGAAACGGTCGTGCTCCCGGTCTGAGGCCGCGCGCACTGCGCTTATGTTCGGTATCCGTTTCGCTGAGGCCGAGCATACTTTCAACATCACCCGTGCGGTCCTCGTTCTCGAGTACATGCAGGCGGCGATCGACGTGATTATCACACGCGATCACGGCGACGTCGTACCCCAGCTTCGCGAAGCCGCGAAGGAGCGCCTGGCGACGTTCCATGCGTAGCGGCGACATCCGGTTCAACGGTCAGGCGGCGACCGTAAAGCACCATTCCGCGCGGGGGCGGATCACCCGCAACTCGGGCAATTTCACCCGCGGTTCGCAGCTTCTCGCCAGTCAGTACAAGATGACCTGGGCGGGCCTCCAGGTGCCCATCTGGATATGGCTGGGGACGTTCATCGTCCTGTTCAATATCTTCGTCTGGCTGGGCCTCGCCGAGCATGAATTCCAGCTCGACCTGATGAAGCTCTATTCCGCCATCTGGACGTGGGTCGGCGGGGACAAATTCCACCTCATCAACCTGACCTTGCCAAACGGCATCGTGACCAAGGTTCCGATCGGCTACGTCCCCTACGAACCCCATGTCGTTCATGCCTGGGCGAAGACGGTCAAGATCTTCCTGACGACACTCGTCATGTCGGCCTTCATCGCAGCACCGATCATCATGTGGTTCATCATGTGGGCAAACAAGCGCGGCAGCGACATGCTCCAGGAACGCCACAACCGCGGCGCCCTGTTGGTCGAGCGTGACGTGCTCGTCAAAACTGTCAGCGGCCACAACCGGCGCAAGTTCCGCACCGAGTGCGCCGAACACGATCCGCCGTACGTCCCCGAACTCGTCGCCAAGGCTCCGATCCTCGATCGGATCGACCGGGGCATCCACGTTCCATACACGATCGCCGGCATCCCCTATCCGTGGCGGCTCGAACAGAGCCATACCATGCTCATCGGCACCACCGGCACCGGCAAGACGACCCAGCTGCGCAGCCACGTCTCGCAGCTTCGCGCGCGCGGTCATCGCGCGGTCATCTTTGACCTGACCGGCGTGTTCGTGGAGACGTTCTACAACCCAGAAACCGACGTCATTCTCAACCCTATGGACGAGCGTTGCGCGCCGTGGACGCTGTTCGACGAATGCCGCAACTATGCCGATTTCGTTTCGGCCGCATCGGCCCTCATTCCCTCGCATCCCGACGACAAGGAACCGTTCTGGCAGAACGCCGCGCGGATGCTCTTCATCGAGATGTGCCTGAAGCTTCAGGAGATGGGTGAAGCGAACAACGCCGCGATCGCGCACCACCTGATGCAGGCCGATCTGAAGTCGATCAACGCCAAGCTCGATGACACCATCGCCGCCCCGCTGACGACCGAGAAAGCCGCCCGCATGGCGGAATCGATCCGCTCGGTTCTGAACGTCAACGGACAGGCGCTACGCTTCATGCCGGACCCTGTCCCGGGCGGCCCGCCCGCCTTCTCGATCCGCGACTGGATCGCGACCGACAATCGCGACGGCTCGATCATGTTCATCACCGGCTCGTACAACGACCTCGAGATGACCCGCGGTCTGTTCACGCTGTGGATCGATCTGGCCGTCAACAACCTCATGCGCCTGCCCAAGACCCGTGACCTGCGGACCTGGTATCTGTTTGACGAAGTCCATGCGCTTCACGCGCTTCCTGGTATCGAGCATGGCCTCCAGTCGGCCCGCAACTTCGGCGGTGCGTTCGTCCTTGGGATCCACTCGTTCGACAAGCTGGTCGCGACCTATGGCTTGCAGAACGCGACCGCGCTCACCGGACTTGCGCGCACCAAGCTGATCCTCGCCACCGCCGATCGAACCACAGCCGAAAAGTGCTCCGAGTTCATCGGCAGCCGCGAGGTCCGCCAGATGGATGAGGCCTACAGCTACGGCTACAACAACACCCGCGACGCCTCGACCCTCACGCCTCGCACGGCGATCGAGCCGCTGGTCATCCCCGACGACATCAACAACCTGCCGTCGCTCCACGGCTTCGTGAAGTTTCCCGATGGATTTCCCGCTGCGCGGATCGAACTCAAATACCGCTCCTATGCCGAGGTCGCGCCGGGGGCGGTGCCCCGCAAGAACTTCACGCCTACCGAATACGTCTCGCCGGAAGACCGGCGTCGTCAGAACACCCGGAACAATGGCGCGGATGAGGGGGGTGAGGGTGGCCGCGAGCATACCCCCACACGGCCTGTGGGGGGCGTGGAGGCGAAGGAAAGGCAAGAGCCGGACCTGACCGCCTCGCAGCCCGAGAAGCCGCGTAGCGAGGCTGAAAAGGCGGCTGCGGCGATGGAGGTCACCGGGTCGCTGCCGGTGGTGATCGATCAGATAACCGGCAAGGGCGTCGCCAGCAGCCCGACCGGCGTCGATGCCGTCCGCGCGTCGGATGCCGCAACGAGGGTCGGGGGCGAACCTTCCAAGCCTGTGACGGGAGGTTCATCCAGTCTGGATGCCCAACTCGGCGGCATGGGCATGTCCCTGATCGAGAACCGTGCGGGTCCGCAGAGCGGGGTGGATCCGACGCGCGGCGAGGCGTCACGCCATGCCCCGGAAAGCCGGTCCGATCGCGGTGATGCCGATCGCCACGAGGACCAGGCGACCCGCGAATTGCGCGATGGGTTTGCGACGCAGCGCGACCCCGATCACCACCATCGTCATCACGGCCCGGATCATTCGCCGGAGATCGATGACGACATGGACATGGGGATGTAGCCGATGCTGTCGATCGCTTCCGTCAAGTCCGCCTCCGGCGCGGCGCAGTATTTCGCCAAGGACGATTACTACACCGCCGAGCATTCGTCCGAGGCGACCGCCTGGGGCGGGGTGGGCGCGGCCGACCTTGGCCTCAAGGGCGAGGTGACCAAGGAAGACTTCGAGAAGATCCTCAACGGCGAGATGCCCGATGGCGAAAAGGTCGGGCAGGTCGAGGGTCGCAGGCTCGGTGTCGACCTGACCTTCTCGATGCCGAAGTCCGCCAGCGTAATGGCCTATGTCGCTGGCGACACCCGTGTCCTCACCGCGCATATGAACGCCGTAAAGGCGACGATGGGATGGGTCGAGAAGACCTTCGCCGAAGGCCGCACCTACGATCAGTCCAGGTCAGGGGATGCGGTGCGAACCGGCAACCTCGTCTATGCGCTGTTCCAGCACGACACGAGTCGCGCGCTCGATCCACAGGGCCACATCCATGTCCTGATCGCCAACATGACCAAGATGGCGAACGGGGCATGGCAGGCGCTCCACAACCAGCAGCTGTGGAAGAACAACACGACCATCGGCGCGGCCTACCACGCGCAGTTTCGCGCCGAGCTGGCGAAGATCGGCTACGAGACCAGCGTCACCGGCAAGCACGGCCAGTTCGAGATCGCCGGCGTGCCCAAGCAGGTGATCGACACCTTCAGCCAGCGGCGCGCCGATATCCTGGCGAAAGCCGGCGAACTCGGTGTCACCTCCGCCGAGGCGTTGCGCAAGGTGACCAACAATACCCGCGACGCCAAGCTGAACGTCGAGGATCGCGATGCCCTGCGTCAGGAGTGGCGCGACCGGGCGGCCGCGCTCGGGTTCGACGGCAAGGCGCTGGTCGATGCCGCGCGCGAGCGTGCTGGCGCCAGCGGCCTCGATGCCCAGCCACGACCGATGGAGCGCCTCGGTGACGTCCTGGCCAATCTCCGCGAAAGCCTGGGCGAGTTATTCCGACCCGCCGATCCGCTCGTCGCCAGCGGCCTCGACCGGCTGCGCATCGCGCCGGTGGATCTGCGCGCCCAGCACGCCGTCGCCTCCGCGATCCGCATCCATGCCCAACGCGAAGCCGCGTTCGCGGTGCCGGACATCACCAGGACCGCGCTCGACCTCGGGCTGAAGGGTGTCACCGCCGCGCATGTCGACGCGCGCGTCTCCGAGCTCATCCGCAACGAGAAGCTGATTCCGGGCAAGGATGACCGGATCGACAGCGTCGTCACCCATGTCACGACGCCCGAGGCGCTCGCGACGGAGCGCGGCATCCTTGCAGAGATCGAGCGCGGCAAGGGGGAGGGGCGGGTGATCGTCTCCGCCGACACCGTCATCGAGCGGATCAACGCCGCATCGGGCGACAAGGAACTCAACGCAGGCCAGATGGCGGCCGCGACGATGGCGCTGACCTCCGCCGATCGTATCGTCGCGGTCCAAGGCGTCTCGGGCGCCGGCAAGTCGACCATGCTGGCGAGCGTCGCGCGCAACGTCGAGCAGGAGGGCGGCAAGGTGGTCGGCCTCGCGCTCATGAAGGCGACCGCCGATCGCCTCGGCGCGGAAGCCGGGATCGAGAGCCGCACCGTCTCCTCGTTCGTCCACAGCTATGCCCGCCACGCGCTCGCTGGGAAGGGAGCGGGCTATGACGGCGCGCGCGACGCGCTCGCCGGCACGACGCTGATCCTCGACGAAGCCTCGATGGTGGGTTCCGACCAGATGAAGCACCTGGTCGGCATCGCCAATGCGCTCGGCGTCGATCGCTTCCTGATGATCGGCGATCGCCAGCAGATCACCGCGGTCGACGCCGGCAAGGCGTTCGCGCTCGCGCAGGCCGGCGGGATCACGATGGCGCGGATGGACGAGAATCTGCGCCAGCGCACCGAGCAGCTGCGCACCGTCGCCGCGCTGACCAACCGCGGCGAGGTGCGCGAGGCGATGGCGATGCTCGGCGACAAGGTCACCGCCAACCCCGAGCATGTGAAGGCCGCGGCCGAACACTGGCTGGGCCTAACCCCCGAACAGCGCGAGACCACCGCGATGTTCTCGTCGGGCCGCGTCGCGCGCGCAGAGCTCAACGTGCGCATCCAGGACGGCCTCGCCGCGGAGGGCGCGTTGAAAGGGGACGGCGTCGTCACCCCGGTCCTCGACAAGGTCAACGTCACGCGCGAGGAACTCCGCTACGCGCATACCTATAAGCCCGGCCAGGTGATCGACCTGCGCCATGCCATGCGCGAGCTCGGCCTCAGCCCCGGCACCTATGACGTGCTCGGCGTCGACGCGAAGGGCCGCGTTCAGGTCCAGATCGGCAACCGGGTACGGACCTTCGATCCGCAGAAGATATCGCCGGTCGACAAGACCGACGCGATGCAGCTCGCCCAGCGCGAGCAGATCAAGCTGCATGAGGGCGACAAGATCCGCTGGACCCAGAACGACAAGGACCGCGGCCTCAACAACAACGATATCGCCCGCGTCGTCTCGGCCGACCCGTCGGGGATCAAGGTGGAGGCGAGCGACGGCACCCTCCACGAGCTAAAGGCGGGCGATCCGATGATGGAGCGGATCAGCCTCGCCTACGCGCTCAACATGCACGCGGCGCAGGGCATCACCACCGACACCGCGATCGCGGTGATGAGCCACAGGGAATCGAACCTCTCCAACCAGCGGCTGTTCAACGTCACCGTCACGCGCGTCCGCGACGACATCCAGCTGTTCACCGACGACCGCGAGAAGCTGACCGCCGCGATCGAGCGCAACGAGGGCAACAAGACCTCGGCGCTCGAAACCACCGGCGCGCTGACGATCGATCCCGATCGCGGCGCTGCCGGCGCAGCCACGAAAGCCGGCGCGGGCGAGACCTTCAATCCGACCTTGCCGCCCGACCTCGATCGCGCACCCGAGAAGACTGGCGGCGAAGCAACCCCCAGTACGGACCGATCCGAGCCGCGCGGGAAAATCGACATCCGCACCGATCCCTCGCTCGACCTCTCCCGGTTCAGCGTCCCGGTCGAGCCCAAAGGGCCTGAACTTCCCTACCCCGAAAAGGACATCGGACTGGAGCTATGAGCATGACCACATCACCACCGACCTGGGACCAGGTGATCGCCACCAAGCACTGGCACGCCTGCGACCTCGACACTCATACGCTCACGCAATGCAGCCAGCTCGCGCGGCGCGATGACGCGCTCGACTGGGGCGGGGAGACGCTCGCGATGGCCGCGATATTCGGCCTGACCTACGTCGTGCTTCTGCCGCTCACCCGCGCGCTGCGCTCCGCCCGCGCGCGGATCGCGCCACGCTGATGAGGCCCGCGCGATGAACATCAGCTACCCGTTTCGGTTCAAGCGCGAGCGCGAACCCGCGCGCCCGCTTCTTACGATCGCCGAAGCCGCCGACCTGACGGCTGCGGCGTTGGGAGCGGTCCGCGCCGGAAACGGGGACCGGCTCGCGGTGTTCGGCGATGGCGATGCGATCACCGAACTCGCCGACCTGGCCCGCGACCGGCTGATCGATCCCGCGCGCGGAAACTGGGACTTCTTCGCAGACCATCCCAGCGACTATGCGCGCTCGTCCGCGATCGAGGCGTTCCTTCCCGACGATCCTGCGGTTTGCTCGGGCTACACCTGTGCCTCGCGCTATGTCCTGCTCCGCGCGATCGAGCATGCCGGCGATGAACCTGATGCGACCCTATCGGCCGTCCGCGACCTGATCCGGGACCTCCCGCCCGAAGCCGTCGCGGAGGCGGCGGGACACGATTCTGGAAACGGTCACGCCCTGCGTTGGGGAATGACCGTGCTGGCCGGCGTGCGACGAGCGACCTACGCTTTCGCCGACCACGACCGGCTGATGCCCAGGATCTCCATCGCGCGCTGGCTGGCAGGATCGGCGTCGACCATCCTGTTCGTACGACGCGAACCTGGACTGACTTCGAGCGAGGTTGTCGCCGTCGAGGCCTCGCTGCGCGATCACGCGATGCTGTCCAGAATGGACGTGTTTCCCCTGGCTCTCCCCTCGCAGTCGATGGAGGTGGTCGATGGGCATCGATGATCGCGACTATATGCGCGATCGCTACCGCAAGCGGCAGGGGCTCGATCCCGGTGCGACGCAATGGAACGATCGCAAGGCACGGGTCGAGCTGAACCGCTTCGGGTTCAGGAAATCGGTGCCGCTGGGGAGCGCGAGCTGGATATCTGGCGGATCGAAAGGGTCGTGGTTCGAAGCCAGGAACAGGGGCCACGATTATCAGCGCGGTCGATGGCGGACCCGCCCGCGCTTCACGCCGGCCCCTTACTGGCAGGCGCTGGGCGTCGGTGTTGCCATCGCACTGGTCCTTGCGGCCTGGGCCGGGCAGGGCCAGATCAAGCGCGCAACCTCCAGCCTGTTCGCGTCAATCGTGGGGACGAACACCGGTTTTCCGGAATCGGGAACGGTCGCCGTCTCCTCCAGCGTCGACCTGCGAACCGTCAGAAGCCACCTGACAATTCAGGGTGCGGCAGACAATAGCATCGTCCAGCTGCTCGATCCGGCGACGGCGAAGAACCGGCTGTCGGTCTATGTCCGCGCCTTCGAGCGTGTCACCGTGCCAGCCCCGCTCGGCCAATATCGCGTCCGCTTCATCCACGGCCGCGAATGGGCAGATTCTCGGACCTTCTTCGGCAAGGGCACGCTGCACGACGAGGTTGCCGGCGTGATGCTGTTCACGCGACGGGTCGGGCACACGCTCGATCTTCGTCTGGGGGCCGACAGCAATCTCGTGGTCCGGCGCATCGCCGCCAAACCGGCCTCGATCCAGTGACACTGTCCTTCATCCACGCGCGGGGATTTCGCATCGCACCGCCAGGACCGGCCCCCGCGCGCCGGCACGGCGATCAACCGGGACAGGAGACATGAGCAACTGGGATTTCGAGGAAATGGGCGAGTTCGGCTCGGATGCCGACGCAGACCGCTGGGCGAAGCGCAACAACATCGCCCCGCAGGATGTCCGCATTCGCCGCAAGGGGGACGGGGTTGAGCTGGAGGTCCGGCGCTCGGCGCTGGGCGACAGCAGCGCCCGCCACGATGACCGTCGCGACGGCCGACGCAACGGTTTCTTCTGAAAACGGCCAGGGAAGGAGTACACACGATGAAACTGAAGATGATCGCCGCGCTGGGGCTTGCCGCCCTCTCCGTGGCCTTGCCGTCGGCCGCCAGCGCGCAGTCGTCGGCGCCGGTCCTGCTCGCGATGGCGAGCTTCGCCGGAAGTCATGCCGGCACCGATGCCGCGCGCGAGGTCGAGGCGAAGAAGGCGCGCTATCGCGCGCACGCGCTTCACAACGGCAAATGCAAGGACTGCGCGGACTGTCCCGACTGCAAGGACTGTGACGAAGCCGCGAAGAAAGTTGCGGCGGACGAGGAGCGTGCCGGGATCTGCGATCCCGCAGCGCATGCGAAGAAGGCGGGCGCCGGTGCTTGATCGCACCCGCATGCTCGTCGTGACGGCCGCGCTCGCGGCCGTCACACCTTCAATGGCCCACGCCCAGAAGCTGGGGCAGGGCGGCACCGGCGTCGACGAGACGACCGCCGTGCCGCAATGCCAGGTGCCGCTCGGCGTTGCCGCGCTGGTTGAGGAGAAGGCCGCCAACCCGGCCGATGGCCTGTCGCCGCAACTGCAGGCGCTCATGCGCATGGCGGAGATGCAGAACGGCGGTTCGACCGCGCGCGTCGACGCGCTGCCACTGGTCAAGCTGATGATCGCGCGATCCAATTGCTTCCGCGTCGCCGATCGCGGCGAGGCGTTCAGCGCGCTCGAACGCGAACGCGCGATCAATGGCGGGACTGCCACAACCCGGCCTGTCACCGAGGCGGATTATCTGATCGAGTTGAAGGTGGTCTATTCCGACGCCAAGTCGCGTGAGAGCGGGGGCGGGGTCGGCGGTGTGTTCGGCGGGGCGGTCGGGCTCAAGTCGAAGACACTCGAAAGCCAGGTGCTGATGACGCTGGTCGACGTGAACACCGGCATCCAGGAAGCGGTCGCCAGCGGGTCGGCGCGCAAGAAGGATATCGGCGTCGTGGGCGGTGGGCTGTTGCTCGGCCTTGGCGTGGGTGCGCTCGGTGGAAGCTACGCCTCGACCGACATCGGCAAGATCACCACGCTGGCGACGCTCGATGCGTTCCGCAAGCTGATCGAGGATGCACGGCCACGGCTCGAGGCGAGGCTGGTGCCGGCCAAGCCGCCCGCAATGGTGCCTCCCGCCTCCGCGCCGCTACCGGCGCAGGCGGTTCAACCGCTGCCGCAGCCAAATCCGGGAACGCCGAAACGATGATCCGCAAGAAATCGACCCGCGCGGCCGAGATCGCATTTGCCGACGAAGTGATGGCGTCCGACGAGTTCGCGGCTCTCCCCGAGCGCGTGCGATCGACGGTGCGGAACCATCGCCAGGGGATGCGGGGCGAGCGCGAGACCGCCTATATGCTCGATCACCAATTCGGGCCTGACAACGACCGCAACCTGCTTATCCACGATCTGCGCCTGCCGGACGGGCAGGGCGGGTTCGCGCAGTTCGATCATATCCTGCTGTCGCGGGCGTCGCGCACCGCCTCGATCTTCGAATCCAAGAACTACTCTGGCCGGATCTCGAAGAACGAGCATGGCGAATGGATGGTCTGGTATCGCTCGCAACGTCAGCCGCAGAACATCCCCAATCCGGTCGAACAGGCCAAACGACAACGCAAGGTGCTGCAGGCGTGGCTGAAGCGAAAAGGGCATGACAGGGCGTTCGCGGAGGTCGGCGTATTCGTGTCCGTTCCGCCCACCGCGATGATCGACCGTTCCAAAATCGGCAGCGACGAGCCGATCTACAAATGCGACAACCTTTACAAAGCCTGGGTGCCGTTCGGCGGGTCATCGCCCCTGGGACGAATGTTTTCGACCGGCGTCACCGCCGCGCAGATGGTCGAGATCGCCGACCAGCTCATCGCCGACCATGTCCAGGAGGGCGATATCTATACCCGCCTCGGCATCGTTCCTGACAGCACGGACGCCGCCGATACGTCTCATACCGGCGACCCGTCTGGGCCGATCAACATGCCCATCGTCCAGGCCGCGTCTGTGCCGGAATTGCCGCCGTACGTCGAGGCAGAGCCTGTCACTGTTCATCCGGCGCAAAGTCCCTCCACATCGGTAGCGGTTGAATGCACCGTTTTGGAGGTATCGCCCCCTGCCAAGGCGGTTCCCGTCAAGGCGGGCGCACCTATCGAGGTATGCGCCGGGATCGTCGAGCGGACACTGCCAGATGGCCGCATCGCATTCCGGGCCGCGCGCGACGATGAGATCGGCAGGGAGGTTCTTTCCGCGTTGTGCAAGGGCAAGGCGATCTGGAACCCGAGATTCTCCAACTGGATCTGCGTGCCCGACGTCGCCGACGTGATCCGGGCTGCACTTCCCGATGCGATCAGGGTCGGCCACGTCGCATGAATATGATTAGCCTGCCCCGGCCCGAATGCCCGTATTGCCATGAGGCGATGCGCCGCTGGCCGCTGGGGCAGCACATGCTGGTCTGCGACACCTGCCGCCGTCCGATCGTGCGCTACCTCGCTGCGCCCTCGCGTCGGATCTTTCGGCTGCGCCCGCTCTACAGCGTCATCAACGCCATCGCGCTGTTCATTCTGGTCGCGACCTTTCTCGCCATCGTGATCGCCCGCGCCGACATCCGGCATATCATGCTGGCCGTCGCGATCCCCATCGCGATGTTCGGCGCGAGCGATATCGGCGATGGCTGGCTGTCCTGGCGTACCTCGCTCGATCGAGGGTGGAACCACCTTCGCAAGGGTCGCAAGGCGCGGCTGATCGGGCTGGCACGCGCAGCGTTCGGCATCGCCGGCTGTGCTGTCGCCATCTTCGGGCTACTTGCCTACGGCGACATGACCACTCCACGAAAACCGCTTGCCCATCAGGCTGGTCGGCCATGATTCCCTTCTGCCTGATCCTGGGCGACAGCACCGCGGTCGGCACGGCGCAGGCATTGGCAGCACAGGGCATACGCTGCGAGGTTCATGCGCGCGTGGGTGCCGGTTCGGCCGAGATCGAGCGGCGGGTGAGGGGCGCTTCGGCCGCCACCGTCGCCCTCATCGCACTCGGGTCGAACGATGCCGCCAGTCCGGCGCTCCCAACCAACCTTCTTGCGCTCAGGCGGCGAACCACCGCCGTCAAGGTGGCCTGGCTTGCCCCCTACGACCTGCGCGCGTCATCCATTGTCACGTCGATCGCGGCACGTTTCGGCGACACCGTCATCCCGCTGCGGGCGCAACCGAGCCGGGATGGCATCCATCCGGTCAGCTATCGCCCCGTCGCCAAGTCGCTGCGGTGGGGGGCGGTCGCCCCCTTCAGAGCCGGCGTAGCTGTAGGGGCTTGCAATCGTAGCGGTGTCTGCTCGCCAACAGCGCTATTTCCTGCTCACGCTATCTGCCACTGGCGCGTGGCACCGTGCTCGAATTAGCTGCCAATGTGCTCGCCATCATCCGGCGCTGCTCGCAAACGAGGCGTCGCACTCACGTTATCTGCCAACAGCTTCGACCGCCAAGGGGAGGTCGATCAGACGGCCATAGGTTGTCCCGTTTCTCCATCTGCACCGGGCAGTTTCGGGAAAAGCCAATCGGGAACACATTTCGGGAAAATGGCGCCCTCGTTGCCATCGAGCGCGCCTTCCCGCCGTCAGCCGTCCCACGCGACCTTCGTTTGCGGGAACAGGCCTCGCGCCTGAGCAGCGACGCTAAAACCAGCTTATGGCATAGTTTGACACAGCTCAGGAGAACCGCGAAGGCGCATCCTATGGCTGTCCGACTATCCCGTAACGTATCGCTCACTCCCGAGCTGGACGCGTACATCGATGCGCGCGTTGCCACCGGCGACTTCAACAATGCGAGCGAGCTGGTGCGGGCGGCGGTGCGGCTGCTGCGCAAGCAGGAGCCTATCGCCTCGAAGCCCGTCCTGCCCTCCACGCATTGAGCCGTCATGAACATGGATAAGCATCAGTCGGCGCTGGCGCGCGCCGTCCTCTCCAGCGCTACCGATTTCGCGATCATCACCACCAACCTCGCCGGCGAGGTCACCAGCTGGAACCCCGGCGCGGAAAATCTGCTGGGATGGAGCGAAGCGGAGATGCTGGGCGAGCACGCCGAACGCTTCTTCACCCCCGAGGACAACGCCGCCAACCGTTGTGAGACCGAAATGACGCTGGCGCGCGAAAAGGGGCGCGCAGAGGACGAGCGCTGGCACATGAAGAAGGACGGCTCGCGCCTATGGGCGTCCGGCCTGATGATGCGCTTCGAGGACGAACATACCGACGAGCATATCGGCTACCTCAAGATTCTGCGCGACCGAACCGCGCAGCATGAGGCGGAGCAGGCGACCAAGGAGAACGAGCGGCGCTATCGCCAGCTTTTCGAGGAGCGCGCCCGTGCTCAGGCCGACCTCCAGCTCGCGCTCGATGCCGGCAATCTCGGGACGTTCAGCTTCTCGCTTCCGGATCACGAGCTGGTGTCGTCGGATCGGTTCAAGGCCAATTTCGGCCGCGATCCCAACCTGCCGTTCACCTACGCCGAGAAGATGGCGGCCGTGCATCCAGAGGATCTGGCGGACGTGGAGCGCGCCGTCGAGCGCAGCATCGCGACCGGCGAAGGCTATGACCTTGCCTTCCGCATCCGTTGGCCCGACGATACCGAGCATTGGGTGCATACCCGCGCCCGCGTGATGCGGGATGGCGGCGACGAGCCGATCGGCATGACCGGCGTGGCCGCCAACGTCACCGCCGAGAAGATGCAGGAGGCCGCGCTCAACAAGCTCACGCTTGACCTGGAACATGCCGTCGATCGTCGCACGGCCGAACTGCTGGGCAAGAACGAGGAATTGCTGGCGCAGATCGCGGTGCGCGAGCAGGCCGAGGATGCGCTTCGGCAGGCGCAGAAGATGGAAGCGGTCGGTCAGCTTACGGGCGGCGTCGCGCACGACTTCAACAACCTGCTGACCATCATCAAATCCTCGATCGAGCTGCTGTCCCGGCCGAACCTCCGCGAGGACCGTCGTCAGCGTTACATGGACGCGATTTCCGAGACGGCAGATCGGGCAGCCAAGCTCACCGGCCAGCTCCTCGCCTTCGCGCGTCGTCAGCCGCTCAAGGCCGAGCATTTCGACGTGGACGCGCAGCTTCTGGCATCCCTGCCGATCCTGCGCACGACGACCGGATCGCGCATCGAGGTGGTGTCCAGCGGCATCGTCGCCGGCGGCGAGGTCGAGGTGGATCGCAACCAGTTCGACACCGCCATCCTCAACATGGTGGTGAACGCGCGCGACGCGATGCCCGAGGGCGGCCGGATCGAGATCAGCACGGGCACGGCCGACAAGGTGCCGGCGGTGCGCGCGCATGCCGAGACACCCGGCAACTATGTGACGGTGACGATCGCCGACACGGGCTCGGGCATGGATGAGGGAACGGCGATCCGCATCTTCGAGCCGTTCTTCACCACCAAGGAGGTCGGGCGCGGCACGGGGCTGGGTCTCAGCCAGGTGTTCGGCTTCGCCAAGCAGTCGGGGGGCGAGGTGATCGTGGAGAGCGTGCCCGACGAAGGTACGCGCTTCATCATGTACCTGCCGGTCGCGCAGAGCCCGATGCCTGCCGTTTCGGCCACGGCTCCCGAACCTGCCAGGGAAGGCAACGGTCACGGCTGCGTGCTGGTGGTCGAGGACAATCAGCTCGTCGGCGAGTTCGCGACCCAGCTCCTGGAGGACGTGGGCTACGGCACCGTATGGGCGCCGCACGCACAGGCCGCGCTCGATCTCGTCAACGAGAAGCCCGACCGCTTCCACGTCGTCTTCACCGACGTGGTAATGCCCGGCATGAGCGGGATCGAGCTGGCGCAGGAGTTGCGGCGGTCGCATCCCGCCCTGCCGGTGGTGCTTACCTCCGGCTACAGCTCGGTGCTGGCGCAGGAAGGCACCCACGGCTTTCCGCTCATCCAGAAGCCGTACAACGCCAGCAATGTCGCCGAGGTGCTGAACAAGATGAAGCGCGGCTAGGTTGCCGGCCATGCCGTTGCGCTGCTGACAGCGTTACAACGGCATGGCTCGGAGTAATGGTGCTCTCAAGCGGTCAGATGCTCGATCTGTCCGAGGACGCGCCGCAGGTTGAAGGGCTTGGCGACGAAGATGCTGTTCACCGGCAGATCGGATGCCTCGGGATTGACCGCGCCCGAGGTGACGATCAGCGCCGTAGGTGGATAGCGGTCGCGTACATAGTGGGCGAGCCGGAGCCCATCCATCGAGCCGGGCATCTGCACGTCGGTCAGCACCACCCGGATGGCGGCGTTGGCATCCATGATGGCGATGGCCTCGTCGGCGCTTCCCGCCTCGAATACCCGGAAACCGGCGTCCTCGAAGAAATCGACCAGCTCGAAGCGGATGAGCGCCTCGTCCTCCACGATGAGGATATCCTTGCCGACGAACGGCTTACTCTGACCCATCACGCTTGACCGACGACCCTGCCTGCATCCCCCAACGGAGCATCAAGGGTGAACATCAACCCGCTCGGGCGATAATCGAGCCGTGCGGGGCCACGAAAATACGACCGCAGCGAGCGCTCGATCATCTTCGACCCGAAGCCCTGGCGGCTGGGCGCACTGACTGCCGGACCGCCGACCTCCTCCCAGATGAGCGAGAAGCGGGGTTCCTCGCCGTCGCCGGACACGATCCGCCACGTGAGATCGACATAGCCATCCTCGTTGGACAGGGCGCCGTATTTGGCGGCGTTGGTCGCCAGTTCGTGAAGCGCGAGCGCGAATGCCATCGTCACCTGCGGGTGGAGCGTGATCGCGGGGCCGGAAATGCGGATACGCTCGCCGATGCTGCCATGCGGTGCCAGCGCCTTTTCCACTACCTCGTGGAGATCGGCTGCCGCCCATGACGTGGTCGTCAGCACGTCGGTGGCCTGTGCGAGTGCCGCCAGCCGGGCGGACAGCGCCTCGTTCGCGGATGGCAGGTCGCCAGCCTGGCGCAGCGTCTGCGACGCGACCGACTGCACCACGGCGAGCACGTTCTTGAGCCGATGGCTCAGCTCGTTGTTGAGGAGCTGCTGCTGCTCCTCGGCCTGCTTGCGCTCGCGAAGGTCGCGGGTGACGGTGCCGTAGCCGATCAGCTTCCCATCATGATCGGCGATCGGGAACACGTTATAGAGCACCGGGATCAGCTCGCCGGTGCCGAAGTGACGGAACAGGCGCTCGCCGGTCCAGCTACCGTCGTGCTCCACGGCGGGAAGCACCTCCTTCCGTACCGCGTCCGCTTCGTCCGGCGGGAAGAAGTCGGCGATCGTCACGGCCGCCATCGCCTCCCGATCGAGGCCGACGAGCCGCAGGCCTGCGTCGTTCATGAAGAATACCCGGCCGTCGAGGTGCGCCATGCCGATGAAGTCGGTGCTGTTTTCGACGATACGGACGAGTTGGCTGCGCTCCTCCTCGTTCTCGCGGCTCGCGGTGATGTCCCGCGACACCGACAGGATGCTGACCGGTGTGCCGTCCGCGCCGCGTACCGGGCTGACCGCAACGTCCCACCAGCGGGGCCGCCCCGCCATTGTCGAGGCCCGGCCGATGAAGTTGCGGCTTTCGCCGGCCTTGGCGGCCTCGATCGCAGCGCGCGCCTCGGCGTTGCCCCGTTCCTGCCAAAAGTCCGGCCAGGGGCAGCCGACGATGGTGTTGAAGTCGCTCACCTCCATCACCTTCTGCCCGCCCTCCGACATGAAGGTCAGGCGGGCGTCGAGGTCGAGTATCTTGATGCAGTCGGTCGAACTGGCGAACACGCTCGTCAGAAAGGCCTCGCGCTCGGCAAGTTTGCTCAGCGCGGCATCCTTCTCGCCCGTGAGGCTACGCGCTCTGGCGAACACCGCGCGCAGCTCGGCTCCCAGGACGGCGATGCCGCTTGAGATCAGCACGAACAGCGCGCTGCCGATCCATTGAGCGTCGGTCAGCCATAGCGGCTCGCTGGCGTGACCGATGGACAGGCCGGCGACGATCGCGGCGAGCATGGCCGCGTAGATACCCGGCGCGCGTCCGAAGAGCAGGCCGACCACGAGGATGAACGGGATGAACAGCAGCCAAGGTACGATCGACGCGATGAGGAACGCCCGGAACAGGCCTACCGCGATGATGACCAGGGTCGCAGCACCGTAGCGGAGCGGGGTCGCGATGGTCCGGCTTAGCGACCACGACAGCAGGCGTTCAAGGAAGGTCGAGGTATTCGTGTTCGTCATGTCCATGGCTCAGGATGGACACAGCCCCCACAGCTCGCCCATCGGCTTGATAGCAGAGCTGGCCGTTAGCGCCACGTCGGGCGCTGCGGCCCCTTACGGTACGGCACCGAGACGGAGTTTTGAGGAGGCCTTTGCGTTCCCAATCAACCATCCCTTGCGAGACAGGCGGCCGGGGCAGTGTCGGGCCTTTTTCAACAGCCCCGTTCGTTTTCCTTGCGGTGATGTCGAGCAGACGTGCCTTTTGTCATCACGTCGAGATGACAAACGTCACTACGCGGCAGCCGCTTTGCCGATCACAATGACGGCTCATCTGCAAAGGGCCGTGTCATGCTTCTCGCCACTCTTTTCGCCGTTGCCGCAGCGCAAGTGGCGATGCCGGATTCGACACCATCCGGGGTCGTGGCCATGCCGTCAGAGAGCGAGCCACGGCGGATTCGAACGCCCGAGATGGTCGCGGACTTCTATCTTCCTGCCGCGTCCCGCCCTGTGCCGGCCATACTCCTGCTGGGCGGTTCCGAGGGTGGGCTGTCCAAAGGCGGCGCACGCGAGGCGCGGCTGCTTGCCGAACGAGGCTATGCGGTTCTGCACCTTTCCTATTTCGGCAGTCCCGGGCAGCCTGCCACGCTCAAGATGATCCCCGTGGAGACGTTCGACCGCGCGCTCGACTGGCTGAAGGCACAGGCCGAGGTCGCCGGAGATCGGATCGGCGTGATCGGCACCTCCAAAGGTGCGGAAGCCGCGCTGCTGGTCGCATCGCGCCGCTCCGATATCAGGATTACCGTGCTGGGTGTGCCGTCCAGCGTCACCTGGCCGGGGATCGACAATGCCAACCTGGTGACCGAAGCGTCGTGGAGCGAGAACGGCAAGCCGGTGCCCTTCGTGCCGTACGGATGGACCGGCGAATGGAAGGGCATTCACGCGCTATACGCCGATGGACTGAACGACGCCGCGGCGGTCGAACGTGCAAGCATCCCTGCCGAGCGGGTCAACGGACCGATCGTGATGGTCTGCGGCGAGCGCGATTCCCTTTGGCCCTCCTGCCCGATGTCGCAGGCGATCCAGGAACGCCTGCGGACCCGCAGTTTCACGCATCCGGTCACGTTGCTTTCGTATCCCGAAGCAGGCCACGCCGCGTTCGGACCGCCCGTGGAGGCCAGTGCGCAGAACGCCGCCATGCTGAGCTTCTTCGGGGGCACGAGTGCCGGCACGACCGCGGCACGTACCGATAGCTGGCCCAAAGTGCTGGCAGCGATCGACGCGGCCCTGAAGCGGAGCACCGCACGATGACCGCTCGTACCCCCGCAGCACGGCTGACCGGGGTGCGCAAGATGCTGGGACGCCGGCCCGTTCTCGAGGCCCTCGACCTGACGCTCGACACCGGCGTGGTCACGGCGCTGATCGGCCCCAACGGGGCCGGCAAGACGACTACCGTCTCTCTTCTCACTGGTCGGCTGTCGCCCGACGCGGGAACGGTCCGGCTGTTCAATCTCGATCCGCGCCGGGCCGAGGCCCGCGGCCGGATGGGGGTCATGCTCCAGGCGGCCGGCTTGCCGGACGTGCTGACGGTCCGCGAACTGGTCATGCTGCACACCGGCTATTATCATCATCCGCTCAGCCTGAGCGAAACGCTTTCGCTGGCGGGTCTGGCCGAACTGGCCGATTGCCGCTGCGGTGCGCTGTCGGGCGGGCAGGTCCGGCGCGTGCAGTACGCGCTCGCCATTTGCGGCCGCCCCGACCTGTTTGTGCTGGACGAGCCGACCGCCGCGATGGACCGCGAGGCTGCGCGTGGCTTGTGGCGTACCGTCCGTGGAGTCGCCGACCGCGGCGGCGCGGTGTTGCTGACCAGCCACGACCTGGCCGAAGCGGACGCGCTCGCCGACCGGGTGGTGGTGATGGCCGGGGGCCGGATCGTCGCCGACGATACGCCCGCCGCCATTCGTGCGCGGGCGGGAGGGTCAGTGATCCGCTGCCGCGGCAGAATGACGCCGGCGGTCGCGTCCGCACTGCCCGGTGCGCGCGAAGCGGCAACGGAGGGGGCGGAACTACGCATCGTCAGCAGCGATGCGGCCGCCACGGTACGCGCGCTGCTCGATGACGATCCGACCCTTTCCGCGCTGCGCGTCGCCGACGCCACGTTGGAAGACGCCATTGCCGCCCTGCTCGCACCCGACCGAAGGATCGCCGCATGACCGCCTACACTCTTCCCCCCGGCGTCTGGCGCCGCGAGGCCTTGGTCGAGGTAAAGCGCAGCCTGCGCCTACCCCAGTTCCTGCTGCCCACGGTGCTGACTCCTGCAGCGTTCTACGGCCTGTTCACGCTGGCAATCGCCAAGGCACCGAGTCCGGTCGCAGCTGCGGCGAGCCTAGCCGGCTATGGCGTGTTCGCGGCCATCGGCCCGGCGCTGTTCGGCTTCGGCGCGGGCGTGGCGATGGAGCGTGAACAGGGTCTCATCGAACTGAAGCGTGTCTCGCCGATGCCCGCCAGCGCCTACGTCATCGCGAAGCTCGCAGCCGCGGTGCTGGCCACGGCGATGGCGGTCATCGCGATCGACCTGCTCGCGATCGTCGCCGGTGTCCGGCTTTCTCCCGCCAACTGGGTGGCACTGACCGCACTCCATCTCGCCTCCGCCGTTCCCTTCGCGCTGATCGGCTTCGGGATCGGTATGCGGATGAGCGGAAAGGGCGCGGTGGCGGTCGCCAACGCCCTGTTCCTAGGATCGGCCGTGTTGGGCGGCCTGTGGATACCCTCCGCGATGCTGCCAGCGTGGATGCGCGGGATCGGTGAAGCGACACCGGCCTATCACCTCGGCCAGATCGCCCGGTCCATCGTTGGGGCCGACACGATCGGATCGCTGGAGGTGCATGGCGTGATGACGGTGGCAATGACCGGCGTGGCAGCCCTCTGGGCGTGGACAGGCTGGCGGCGGAGTCCGGCTTGACCCGTTCCATCGTCGCGATGGAAGGTGGCGGGATGCGGACGGCGAGCGAGCGTTGGTGGGACGGCCCCTGGCCCTGGCTGGTCTATCTCGTCTTCCTGCCCCTGCCGTGGCTGTGGCGAGCGCCCGATCTTGCGACGCTTTCCCTGACGGGGATAGGCCTCACGCTGTTCCTGCCGCTGTACTTCGCCGCGCATCGGGTCCGGGGAGTTCGGCTCATCGGGGCCACCGCAGCCATCACCGCCATCGGCATAGCCCTGGCACCGCTGCCGGTGGGCTGGACCGTGTTTCCCATCTACGCCGCTGCGGCGATCGGCCGTGCGCGTCCGCGGCAAACCGCGTTTGTTGCCATCGCCGCGATCGCCGTTGTCACAGCAGCAGCCGGCTTCGGTCTGTCACAGCCGACGCTCTGGTGGCTGCCCGGCGTCTTGCTGGTGGTCATGACCGGGAGTGCCACAGTGTCGCGCGAGGCCTTCTATGAGCGGGCGCAGGCTTTGCTGCGCACCCAGGAGGAGGTGCGCCGCCTCGCCGGCACCGCCGAACGCGAGCGGATCGCACGCGACCTGCACGACGTGATCGGCCGCACACTGACGCTGGTCGCGCTCAAGGCCGATCTTGCCGGCAGGCTGGTCGACCGCGATCCCGACCGCGCCAAGGATGAACTGGCCGCCATCGCCGGCGCGGCGCGCGGCGGGCTGGCGGAGGTGCGCGCGGCGCTCGCGGGC
>CALMPB010000146.1 GCA_937871985.1 uncultured Burkholderiaceae bacterium | reverse complement strand
GTTTCGGCTAATTCTCTCAGGAGGTAGAACATGATCATCAATCTTTCCGGCAAGACCGCCATCGTCACCGGTTCCACGGGCGGTATCGGCCTGGCCATTGCCAAGGGGCTGGCCGATGCCGGCGCTACCTTAGTTATCTGCGGCCGCCAGCAGGACCGCGTCGATGCGGCCCTGGCCCAGTTGCAGGCTACCCAAGCCGGTGCGCAGGCACGCGGCCTAGTCGCCGATCTAGGCACCGCTGTGGGCTGCCAGGCGCTGATCGATGCCGAGCCACAGGCAGACATCCTGGTCAACGATCTGGGCATCTACGGCGTCAAGGCATTCTTTGACATCAGCGATGCGGACTGGGAGGAAATCTTCCAGGTCAACGTAATGAGCGGCGTGCGTTTGGCGCGTCACTATGCCCAAGGCATGCAAGAGCGCGGCTGGGGACGGATTCAGTTCATTTCCAGCGAGTCTGCGTTGAACATACCCAGCGAAATGGTCCATTACGGTGTCAGCAAAGCGGCCTTGCAGGGCTTGTCGCGTGGCCTGGCTAAGGTCCTGGCCGGTAGCGGCGTGACCGTCAACACCATCCTGCCAGGACCAACCCGTACCGAGGGCGCTATCGCCTTCATCGACAACATGGCGCGCGAGCGTGGCGTGTCTGCGACGGAAATGGAAGCGTTGTTCCTCGCCGAGAATCGCCCGTCGAGCCTGATTCGTCGCTTTGCCAGCCCCGAGGAAGTGGCCAACCTCTGCGTCTATGCCGCCTCGCCCCAGGCCAGTGCGACTACGGGTTCGGCCTTGCGCGTCGAGGGTGGCATCGTCGAAAGCATTGCCTGACTGACCGTTGCCCTTACCGCGCAGTAGCCGGCGAGGGCTGATTAACAGGAGATTCATCATGTTTGTTTCTACTGCTCAGATAGCCACTGACAATCCACAACGACTGATTACGCGTCTGTGCAAGCACTGGAGCCACAAGTTTTCGGTCATCTGCGACGAACAGCAGGGCGAGATAGAACTTAACATTGGACACTGCTTGCTCAAGGCGTTGGAAGGCGGACTGCACGTCCGTTTGCAAGCCGCCGAGGAGGAACAGATCCAACACTTGCAAACGGTTGTGCGCCAAGTTGGCGGCGGTAGTACCCGTGTGTCCTCGCACGAGGAAATCATCGAGCTGAACTACGGCATTCATGTAGCGCCAGGTGTGACCGTGATGCCGAACATCCAGTACACCTTCAATCCCGACACCCGCTACACGCCAACCTCTGCCCACAGCATCGACAATACTCTGGTGCTCGGTCTGCAATTGAACATCAGCTTTGATCGACTCTTCGACCTGCCTCACATGCCGAACAATAGTTGATCGTTCGTGGTCTGCCAGATCAGCTCCCTGAGCCAGGTGACGCCCGGATCAAAGTGATTGCGGGGGTGCCAGGCCAGGTTGAGCGCAAAATCCGGGGCGGCAAACGGCAGTTCGAACACATCCAGATCGTCGGCGAATGGCGCCAGCAGTGACGCCGGTAATGTGCACACAAGATCACTATTGCGTAGCACTCGCGGCACCAATGTCAGCTGCGGCAGCGTCACTGCCAGCTGACGGCTGCGCTGCATAGCCGACAGGTGTTCATCCATGTAGCCGAGCAAGTTGTTCGACTCATTTGACACCAGCACATGCTGCAGCGCGCAGTACCCATCGAGGTCCAAGGCACCGTTACCACGCGGATGCCCTTTGCGCTGCGCCATGAGAAAGCGATCACGGGTCAGAGGGCGGCTTTTGAGGCCTTCGGGAACCAGCCTTGCATCGTCGATCAGCAAATCTATCTCTCCTCTTTCGAATTGCGCGGCGACTTGCTCGGTTTGCGGACGGCTGAAGATGAAACGCAGGCTATTAGGCGAAAACCCGTTGAGACGCTCGAGCAGCGGCAGGCCTAGAGCAACCATTGCATTATCGCTGGCGGCGATATGAAAGCTGCGCTCGTCCGTTGCCGGGTCGAAGCTGGGTTGAAAGCGCACAACCTGGCGCAGAGTACTGAGCGCCAGTGCCAATGGCTCCTTCAACGAAAGCCCCATGGCGGTGGGGGTCATGCCGCGGCCTTTTTCGGCGGGTAACAACAAGGTGTCATCGAATGCGACGCGTAGCCTGGCCAGTTGCGCCGACAATGCTGGTTGGCTGATGTTCATGCGCAGGGCGGCGTGGGTGACGTTGCATTCCTGCAGCAGTACATCGAGCGAGAGCAGAAGGTTGAGGTCGATATCGCTCAGTTCCATGGCAGCTCCCAAAGTGTGGTTCAAATGAAAAAGGTGTCCGATCGGCGGATCGGGCACCTTTGCAGAGATGACGGGCGATTGTCTAGCCCTGGGCCTGTGCGCACCTCCATTGCAGCAAGCTGCGGCTGAGCAGCACGGCCAGCGCCGCACCGACCAGGCAGATGATGATGGCAATGTAGAACGCCTGGCTGAAGTCGCCACCGTTTGCCGCCGCCATGGAGACCGCCAACTGCGGCCCGATGGCCGCTGCAATGGCGTAACCGCAGAACATGATGCCGTAGTTGACGCCAAAATAGCGCGCGCCAAAGCGCTGAGACACCAGTGAAGGGAATACCCCCATCACGCCACCGAAGGCAATGCCAATGCCGCAGATGGCAACGGCGAAACCAGTGGTCGTGGTGCTGCTGGCCAGCAACATGAGCATCGAGGCGATCAACAGGAAGATGACAATCAGCGCGTTGGCACCGCCGATGCGATCGGACACCGCACCCCAGATGAAACGTCCTGCGGCGTTGCTGGCGGCGTACAGGCCGACATAGAGCGCTGCGGTGCTGGCACTGAGGGCGAACATGTACTGGCCGATGGGCGAGGCGTTGGCCGCAATCATCAAGCCTGACAGTGCGCCGGAGGCCATCAGGGTGACCATCAAGTAGAAGACCGGGCTTTTCATCATCGCCTGCCAGTTCAGGCTATGGTCGGCTTGGTCGTGGGATGTGCTGGGCGTCCAACCCGCAGGGCGGTAGTCGTTGGGCGCCGAGCGGCAGACCATGCCGCACAACACGGCAATGGCGATGAACACCAGGCCGGTGGTGTTGAGCGCCGAGAGGACGCCGTACTGGTTGATCAGCATGTTGAGCAAAGGCGCGGTCAGCAGGGCCGCGGCGCCGTTGCCCGCGGTTACCAGGCCAGTGGCCATACCGCGCTTATCGGGGAAGTAGCGAGTGGCATTGCCCAGTGCACCGGCATTAGATACCCACCCCGCCCAGGACGCCGTAGCCTAGGTAAAGCGCTGTCAGCGAGGAAAAGTGGCTCATCAGGATGAAGGCCAGGCCAAAAGCGGCACCGCCGAGTAGCATCGAACTGCGCGCATACCCGCGGTCGACGAACTTGCCGGCAATGATCATGGGTACCGGGCACACCGCAGTGCTGATGGTGAAGGCCAGGGCCACTTGCTCTGGCGTCCAGCCGCGTGCAACGGCCAAGGGGCCGGAAAACACGCTGAATGCATAGATCGAACCCGTGCAAAGCAGAACCAGAACGGCGGCAGTAATGTTTATCCACCGGTTCGACGTCATAGGGCTTACCTCATTGTTATTGGATTGACAGATTACGTTGCTGCGCAGTTACAGGTAGTCGCCTAGAGGGCGCGGCAGTCCGCAAGTCTGCCGGCCATGGTTCAAGCAACAACGCGGAAGGCGCCTGAGTTCAGTGAAGCTTCATGCGAGGGTTGGTGCGACGGCCAATGCGGTCGTTGATCATCAGAAGGCCGGTCCTGAACAGGCCGTAAAGTGCCACCTGGTGCATACGGTACAGTGACACGTAGAACATGCGTGCCAGCCAGCCTTCGACCTTGACACTCCCCAGCACACTGCCCATGAGGTTGCCTACGGCACTGTATTTGGCCAGCGATACCAGCGAGCCATAGTCCTGGTACTGGTAGTCGGCTAGCGGCTTGCCTTCGAGCCGGTGCTTCAATGACACGGCGAGCAGGGAGGCCTGCTGGTGCGCGGTCTGGGCGCGGGGCGGGACATTCTTGCCACTGTCGTCGCCCATCGGGCAAGCGGCGCAATCGCCCAGGGCGAAGATGTTTTCGTCGCGCGTAGTCTGCAGGTTGCGCTGCACGACCAATTGGTCGATACGGTTGGTTTCCAGTCCGTCGAGGTCCTTGAGGAAACTCGGTGCGCGGATACCGGCAGCCCAGACCTTCAAGGTGGCGGGGATGAAATCGCCGTTGGCGGTGAGCATGCCATCGGCAGTAATCTCGCTGACCGCTGAGCGGGTATGAACCTTTACGCCGAGTTTTTCCAGTTCGTGCAGCACGGCCGTCCCGATGCGTTCAGGCAGGGCAGGGAGCACGCGTGGGCCCGCTTCGATCAGGTTGATCTGCATGTTCTGCGGGGCGATGCTGTTGAGGCCATAGGCTGCGAGCTCTTCGGCCGCATGGTGCAGTTCCGCTGCCAGCTCTACACCTGTGGCGCCAGCGCCAACAATGGCGATGTTCATCTGGCTATCGCTCTCCTGCCGGGCATGGGCGCTCAGGTATTGGCTGAGCAACTGGCGATGCAGGTTCAGTGCCTGTTTGGGGGCGTCGAGGAAGATGCAGTGTTCCGCCGCGCCAAGAGTGCCAAAGTCGTTGGTCACGCTACCGATAGCGATGACCAAGGTGTCGTAGGTCAGGGCCCGGGCGGGCACCAGCTCGTTGCCAAGCTCATCCAGCGTGGCGGCCAAGTGGATGCACTTGTTGGCCCGGTTCAGCCCACCAAGCCGGCCGATCTGGAACTCGAAGTGGTTCCACTTGGCCTGGGCAATATAGTTGAGTTCATTATCCGTGCTGTTGAGCGAGCCTGTCGCCACCTCGTGCAGCAGCGGTTTCCAGATGTGTGTCAGGTGTGCGTCGACCAGGGTGATCTGCGCCTTGCGCTTTTTGCCCAGGGTTCGACCGAGGCGGGTCACCAGCTCAAGACCACCGGCGCCACCGCCTACGACAACGATTCGATGTGTCATGAGGTCCTCAATCGAATTGAATGAGGCTGCTTCAGAACGAAGCAGCCTGGATGAAAGGAAGTGTCACTCGGGCTGGGCGCGGTGCCAGACCAGCTTGGAATTGACAGTTTTGCCCTTGGAACTGATGGGCGAGGCAGTGCCCAGCGTCAGCACATCACCTTCGATGCTGACCACGCGTGGCTGGGTTTGCCCCATCCAGTTGGGGAACAGCGAGATGAACATGCTGTGGGTCAGGGTGCGGTTCTGCTCGTTGACCTTGAACGGCCCGGTGTAGGCAATGTAGGTCGAGCCTGCGGCCTTGTATTCTTCCAGTGTGCCTTCATAGAAGTCGTTGACCGCGAACGGCTCGCGGCCTGGCTTCATGAGCTGGGCAGACATGTAGCCGTCGGGGGTGTACATGATGATGCCCATGGGCTTTTCACCCATTGGGTAGAAAGGCTCGGAGCCATCTACTGGAATTTCCACGTACGAGTGCAGTTTCCAGGCACCTACCAGTTGGTCGCGCAGTTTTTCGCTCATGTACTTCTCTCCTCTCAAGCGTGCTGCATGTCGCAGTCGATCGGCAGCATCTGCCCGGAAATCGACTGGCCGCTGTCCGAGGCGATGAACACTGCAAGGTCAGCAATGTGGGCTGGGTTGACCAGATGTTTGATCGACTGCGAAGCCAGGGCTTGGACGGTTTCTTCTTCGACGCTCTTGCCGCTGGCCATGGCGCGGCCTTCGAGGACCTTCTGGAAGCGCGGCCCGTCGACGGCACCGGGGAGGATGGCGTTGACGCGGATATTGAAGGCGCCCAACTCGATCGACAGGGTCTTGCTGAAGCCGATCAGACCCCACTTGGTGGTGGAGTAGGCGCTGCGGTTTGGGTAGCCGAAGCGGCCCGAAACGGAGGACATGTTGATGATCGAGGCCGCAGGCGATTGCTTGAGGTGGGGAATAGCGAAATGGGTCACGGCGAAGGTGCCGTTGAGGTTGACCTGGACCACTTTGCCCCATTCGGCTGGGTCCAACTGGTCGACCGGAGCGGTAGGGCCGGCGATGCCTGCATTGTTGACCAATACATCCAGGCCGCCGAGGACGTTCACCGCTTCTTTGACCATCTGCTCAATGTCAGCGAGGTCGGAGATATCGCAGCGGGTGGTGTGAACGCCTGGGAGTTCTGCTTCCAGCTTGGCCAGGCCATCAGTGTCGATGTCACAGGCAAAGACGCTGGCGCCCTTGTCCATGAATGCCTTGACGATGGCGCGGCCAATGCCGCCGGCGCCGGCTGTTACGAGTACGCGTTGTGCTGTCATGCTCGATCTCCTTGGGAAGAGTCATTTACGTATGACTCAACTTAGCGAAGCACTTGGTATATTTGAAATCAATGGTCAATATATGACCTATAGCTACTGTGGATGGCTAGGGCGGTTATCATTCGGCATGACCTGAGGCAGCCGCCCTCGCCGTTCCGATCATGCGGGTTAGAAGCTGTGGGTGTAGAACAGTGAGTACGACTCGATACCATCGTTGGGTTGCTTGATGCCCGCGTTGGAGTAGTGGATGGCGCGGATCCCCACTTTCTGTTCGTCGGAAAGTTTCAAGCCGACACCAATGCGGTCTTCGAAGTTGAACGAGGAGCCAAGCTTCTGCTCGCCGACATCGGTTTTCGAAAAGAGGGCGACACCCACGCCCACTTCGATATAGGGAGCATAGCGCCAGCCGGAAAACTCATAGATGAAGACTGGACTGAACGATAGCGAGTGAGCGCCAGATGCTTCGTCTCCACCTTCCCAGTAGGTATAGGCGCCATCCCAGTAGCCACTGAGATGGCCAATATCGGTTTGCCACCAGCTTTTGTCCCATACCTGTTCCAGTCCTGCGCGGAAGGTCATGTCACCCTGGCCGGTGACACCGACCGCTCCTGTGATGCTCGCAGCGTCTGCAAGCGGGGAGAGCAGGCTCAGTGTCGCCACACTGATAAGGGTTAGGCGAGTATTCACTATGTATTCCTTACGTCTGTAAAACGACTGGGTTACTGCATTCCCGGGTCGGCGCGGACCGACCCGGGAATGCATCATTTCAGGCTGGCAAGGGGCGTGGAAGGCTGGGCATCCCAGCCGCCACCAAGCGCCTTGAACAGGCTGACTTCGCTGCTGAGCTGGCTCAGGTGATCCTTGAGCAATTGCTGTTGGGCAGCAAACAGTTCGCGCTGGGCGTCGAGCACTACCAGGTAGTTGTCCACCCCTTCGTCGTAACGCTGGTTGGCCAGTTTGTAGTACTCCTGGTTGTTATCGACCAGGTCGTGTTGGGCTTGCAACTGTTCACCGAATGTACCGTACGCCGCCAGCCCATCGGCCACCTCACGGAAGGCGTTCTGGATGCTTTGCTCGTACTGGGCGACATTGATGTCCTTGACCACCTTGCGGTAATCAAGGTTGGCGCTCAGGCGACCGGCGGTAAAGATTGGTAGGTTGATCTGCGGCATGAAGCTCCAGACCCCCGAGCCACCCTCGAACAAACCGTCGAGATCGCGGCTGGCGGTACCGGCCGCCGCGGTGAGGGTGATGCTGGGGAAGAACGCCGCGCGTGCAGCGCCGATGTCGGCATTGGCCGCCAGCAAGCGGTGTTCGGCCGCGCGGATGTCTGGCCGGCGCAGCAACAGGTCGGCCGGCATGCCTGCAGACAGTGTTGCCAGCGGTTGTTCCAGGGTATCGCGGGCCGGCAGGTTGCCCGGCAACTTGGTGCCGAGCAGCAACTGCAGGGCGTTGACGTCCTGCGCGACCTGACGGGTGTACAGGGCTTTCTGCACACGTGCGGTTTCCACCAGGCTGCGCGCCTGGCGTACATCGAGCGCCGAGGCGGTGCCGACTTCGCTGCTCGAGCGGATCAGCTCCAGGCTGTACTGGTAGCTTTCCAAGGTGGAGCTGGCCAGTTCCAATTGGGCCTGGTCGCTGCGCCAGGTCAGGTAGGCAATGGCAACGTCGCCGACCAGGGCAAGCTGTACGGCGCGCTGGGTTTCGGCGGTGGCCAGGTATTGCTGCAGCGCGGCACGTTCCAGGCTGCGCAGGCGGCCGAACATGTCCACTTCGTAGGCAATGCCCAGGGTCGCCGAGTACTGGCTCTGAATCTCGGTATCGCCGGTGGTGGACAAGTCGTCGGGCACTCGCTGGCGTGTTCCGCCAGCGTTGGCATCGATCGTCGGGAACAGGGCCGAGCGCTCGATGCGGTGCAGCGCCCGGTATGCCTCGACATTCAACGCTGCCTGGCGCAGGTCGCGGTTGTGGTCCAGCGCGACGCCGATCAACTGGCGCATGGCGGGGTCGCGGAAGAACGTCTGCCAGCTCAGGGTGGCTTCTTGCCCACCTTGTGCCTGGTCTTTCGCGTAGGCCGGGCCCGCGGGCCAGTCTGCCTGTATGGGCGCTTCAGGGCGGTGATAGTCGGGGATCAGGCTGCAGCCTGGCAAGGTCAGCCCCAGCGCGATCGAGAGGTATCGCAGCTTCATGCCGACTCTCCTTGGGCTGCTGCCACTCGTTGCTTGCGTTCGAACAATTTCACCACCACCACGTAGAACAAGGGGACGAAGAACACCGCAAGAACCGTGGCGGTGATCATCCCGCCGACGACACCGGTCGCGATCGAGTGCTGGCTGCCGGCACCGGCGCCGGTGTTGAGTGCCATGGGCAATACACCGAAGGTGAAGGCCAGCGAGGTCATGATGATCGGCCGCAGCCGCAGCTTGGCCGCTTCGATGGCCGCCTTGGCCAGCGGCACGCCTTCTTTCTCGTACAGTTCCTTGGCGAACTCGATGATCAGGATGGCGTTCTTCGCGGTCAGGCCGACTGTGGTCATCAGGCCGATCTGGAAGTACACGTCGGCCTCGAGGCCGCGCATCAGGGTGGCGAGTACGGCGCCGAGGATGCCCAGTGGCACCACCAAGATTACCGACACGGGTACCGACCAGCTTTCGTACAGTGCCGCCAGGCACAAGAACACGATGATGACGGTCAGGGCGTAGAGTATCGGGGCCTGGTTGCCGGTCTTGATCTCCTCGTAGGACAGGCCGTTGTAGCTGAGGCCGATACCCGGTGGCAGCTGTTGCATGATCTCGCCGATCGCCACCATGGCGTCACCGGTGCTGTAGCCAGCGGCCGGTTCACCGAGGATCTGCAAGGACGAGATACCACCGTAGCGTTCCAGCTTGGGCGAGCCGTAGACCCAATCACCGGTGGCGAACGCCGAGAACGGCACCATTTCGCCCAGGGCATTGCGCACGTACCATTTGTCGAAGTCTTCCGGCGCAATGCGCGAGCTGTCGACGCCTTGCAGGTACACACGCTTGACCCGGCCCAGGTCGATGAAGTCATTGACATACATCGAGCCCCAGGCAGCGCTCATGGTTTCGTTGATCGAGGCGATGCTGACCTGCAGGGCGCGGGCTTTCTCGTCGTCGATGCGCACCTGGAACTGCGGCTCGTCATCCTTGCCATTGGGGCGCACGGCCTTGAGCTTGGGGTTTTCTGCCGCCAGTTGCAGGAACTGGTTGCGTGCCTTCATCAAGGCCTCGTGGCCCAGGCCGGAGTTGTCCTGCAGGTACAGGTCAAAGCCCATCGCGTTACCCATCTCGAGGATGGCAGGGGGCACGAAGACCATGGCCTGGCCGTCTTTGATATGGGTTAAACGCTCATTGGCGCGCTGGGCCAGGCTGAACGCATCCTGCCCTGCACCTTGGCGGACGGCCCAGTCCTTGAGCACGATCAGCACCAGGCCGGAGTTCTGCCCACGGCCGGCAAAGTTGAAGCCGTTGATCGTCATGACGTGCTCGACCAGTTCGCCTTCGTCGTTGACTAGGTAGTCCTTGACCTCCTGCAGCACGGCTTCGGTACGTTCGGCCGAGGCGTTCAGTGGCATGCGCACCTCTGCCATCATCAACCCCTGGTCCTCGTTCGGTAGAAACGCCTTGGGAATTTGAGTGAACAGATAGCCGGTGCCGGCGGTGATCAGGGCGAAGATCAGCAGGTAGCGGCCACGGTGCTTGAGGATGCCGCCCACGCCGCGTTCGAAGCGTGCGGTACTACGGTCGAAAACGCGGTTGAACCAGCCGAAGAAGCCTTTTCGCTCTTGGTGCCCATGACCTTGTGGGGCCTTGAGAATGGTGGCGCATAAGGCGGGTGTGAAAATCAGCGCAACCAGTACCGACAACGCCATGCAGATGACGATGGTGACGGCGAACTGCTTGTAGATGATGCCCGCTGAACCGCCGAAGAAGGCCATGGGCACGAACACCGCAGACAGCACCATACCGATGCCGACCAAGGCACCAGAAATCTGCTGCATGGACTTGCGCGTCGCTTCAAGGGGCGACAAGCCTTCCTCGTGCATCAATCGCTCGACGTTTTCCACCACGACGATGGCATCGTCCACCAGAAGTCCGATCGCTAGCACCATGGCGTACATGGTCAATACGTTGATGGTGATGCCGAAGGTCGGCAGCAGGGCAAAGGCTGCCAGCAACACTACCGGCACCGCCAGGGTCGGGATCAGCGTCGCACGGAAGCTCTGCAGGAACAGGAACATCACCAGGAACACCAGGATCACCGCTTCGCCGATGGTATGCACCACCGACTCGATGGATGCCTCGACGACCGGCGTGGTGTCGTACGGGTAGATCACCTCGACGCCTTCAGGCAGGTAGGCTTTCTGTTTTTCCAGCTCCGCCTTGACTGCTTTCACCGTCTCCAGCAGGTTGCCGCCGCTGGCCAGGCGCAGGGCAAGGCCCGCCGAGTACTCGCCGCGGTACTTCGACGAGATGGCGAAGTTGTCGGAGGCCAGGGCGACCTTGCCCAGGTCCTTGACGCGTACCTGGGAGCCATCGGCCTTGACCTTGACCAAGATCTCTTCGAACTCGGCCGGGGTGGTCATGCGGGTCTTGCCCAGTACCGTGGCGTTGAGCTGCACACCGGAGCGGGTCGGCAAACCGCCGAGCTGGCCGGAGGATACCTGCACGTTCTGCTCGCGAATGGCCTGGGCCACATCGCCTGGGGTGAGCTGGTAGCTGTTGAGCTTGACCGGGTCGAGCCAGATGCGCATGGCATAGGGCGAGCCGAACAGCATGTAGTCGCCCACACCATTGATACGCGAAATCGGGTCCTGCAACTGCGAGGCAATCACGTTGCCCAGGTCGAAGTTGGTCATCTTGCCGGTCTTGTCCACCAGGCCGATGATCAGGAAGAAGTTCATCTGGTACTTCACCACCCGCAGGCCTTGGCGTTGCACCTCCTCAGGCAGGCGCGGGGTGGCCAGCTGCAGTTTGTTCTGCACCTGGACCTGGGCGATGTCCGGGTTGGTGCCCTGTTCGAAGGTTACGATGATGTTCATGCTGCCGTCCGAGGCACTCTCGGCGGACATGTAGCGAAAGCCGTCGAGGCCGCTGAGCTGCTGCTCGATGACCTGGACCACGGTGTCCTGCACGGTCTGGGCCGAAGCACCCGGGTAGGTGACCTGGATCGACACGGCGGGTGCGGCAATGTTGGGGTACTGGCTGATGGGCATGTTCATCAGCGACAGCGCCCCCGCCAGCATGGCGACGATCGCCAGTACCCAGGCGAAGATCGGTCGGTCAATGAAAAAGCGAGACATGGATCACTAACTCCTCAATGGGACTGGGTGTCCGCCAGCGGCGGGAAATCGGCGACCAGGTTGACGTTCTTGGCGTCCACTGGCTTGACCTTGATCCCGGCGCGGGCTAGTTGCACACCTTCGGTAATCACGCGTTCGCCATCCTTGATGCCGTCGCCGATCAACCAGGCATTGCCCACGGTGCGCAGGGTTTCCACTTCGCGCCGTTCGACGGTGCTGTCGGGCTTGACCACCCATACGGTCGGGGTGCCGCGGGCATCGCGGTCCACCGCCTGCTGCGGAACGAGGATGGCCGCCTGCTGTTCACCTTCGCTGAGCAGCGCGTGGACAAACATGCCTGGCAGCAGCTTGCGGTCGGGGTTGGGGAACTCGGCCCGCAGGGTCACCGAGCCGGTAGTGGGGTCGACGCTGACTTCAGAGAAACGCAGCACGCCCTTGAGCGGATAAAGGGACCCGTCATCCAGTGTGAGGCTGACTTGTGCCCGGTCTTCACCTACCCGCTGCAGGCGCCCGGATTCCAGCGCACGCTTGAGCCTGAGCAGGCGGGTGATAGGTTGATTGACATCGACATAAATCGGGTCGAGCTGGGTGACGGTGGCCAGCGCCTGGGCCTGGCCATTGGTCACCAGCGCACCTTCGGTGACTGCCGAGCGGCCGATACGACCGGAGATCGGTGCCAGCACCTTGGTGTACTGCACATCGATGCGTGCGATCTGGGCTTCAGCCTGGGCCTGTTTCCAGGCGGCCTGGGCGTCGTCGTACTGCTGCTGACTGATGGCGTTGGTCTTGAGCAGTCGCTCGTAGCGACGTGCCAGGTTCTGTGCCGTCAACAGGGTGGCCTCGGCCCTGGCCTGGCGCGCCTGATAGGTACGTGGGTCGATCTGGTACAGCGGCTGGCCCTGCTTGACCTCGGCGCCTTCGACGAACTGGCGTTTTTCCAGGATGCCCGACACCTGGGGCCGGACTTCGGAAATGCGAAACGCCGAGGTACGCCCCGGCAGGTCGGTCGTCAATGTCAGCGCTTGTGACTTCACGGTATAGACCCCGACTTCGGGTGGGGGCTGCTCGTTCTTCGCGGCCTCCTGGTTACCGCAACCCGCCAGCAGCCAAAGGGCTGCCAGGGGGATCAGCTGTCTTGTGGGAAAGGTTTTGTTGAGCTTCACCGCGTGTCTCCTGTGCGAGGTCGGCCAGTCAGGTACTGGTTAATGGATCGTAATACGGTATAGTGTACCGCAATGTGGCCTTTCCAAGTCAAACACTGCTGGCATAAGGTAGGCACTCAGTATAGCCTTTGTTCAGCAAGCCGCGTGGCTGGCTGGATCGAGCGGTTGGCACTAGAGTGGTGGCGCAAAGTGACGATTCAATGAACCGCGACAGGCGGACATCAAGAGGGTGGTATGACAGGTACGGAAGAAAGCACTGGCAAACATGGCGGGATACAAGTTATCGCCCGCGCCGCGTCGATCATGCGGGCGTTGGGCAACAATCCCCAGGGGTTGAGTCTGGCGGCGATCGCCCAGGTGGTCGATCTACCGCGTTCGACGGTGCAGCGCATCATCAATGCACTAGCGGTGGAACATTTGGTGGAAGCACGGGGGCCGAGTGGTGGTTTTCGCCTGGGGCCGGCGTTCGGCCAACTCATCACTCAAACCCAGATGGATATCATTTCCCTGGTCAGGCCTCACCTGACTGCGCTGTCGGAGCAGGTGCAGGAGTCGACGTGCCTGTCGTCGCTGTCCGGCGACAAAGTCTATGTGATGGACCGAATCGTGGCCGAGCGAGAGCTGCGGGTCGTTTTTCCAATCGGTATCCATGTACCCGCCATGGCGACCTCGGGGGGCAAGGTGCTGTTGGCCGAACTCCCTGAAGATACCCTGCGTGCCTTGCTGCCTGATCCATTGCCGGCGTGCACGGCCAAAAGCCTGAAGCGCGAGGCATTGCTGGCGCAATTGAAGGACGTCAAGGCCAGCGGTGTGGCAACGGATGAGAACGAATACGTCGAGGGCCTGTGTTCCTATGCCGCGCTGCTCGACACCTATTTGGGGCTCTATTCAATCTCGATCGTAGCGCCAACTTCGCGAGCAATGATCGCGGGGGGGCGTTTTCAGCACGCGTTGCAGGTATGCAAGAAGAATATTGAAAAGGTGATCGTTCGGACGCCTCGGGCAATTCACGGGTAACGTGTCGATGGTTAGAAAGACAGCAACTGAGGCAGCCCTGACACGCCAGAGGATTCTGGCCTCAGCCACAGAACTTTTCTCGCAGGCTGGTGTGACTGAAACAACGCTTGAGCACATCGCGCAGCGGGCCAATGTCACGCGGGGGGCAATTTATTGGCATTTCAGGGGCAAGGAGGATTTGCTTAAAACCATTTTCGATGAACAAATTCTCCCACTGGAAAGCACAGTACCTAAGGATGCTCCGATCAACTTGTCGTGCAGCCGCGGCAAGTTGCAATTTTCCAGGCACCTACAGCGTCATTGGACGAAAAGTGACCGAAAAATCATGTACGGAGAGCTTTTTCGACCGGTTCTCCGTGTTAAACGCGAACCTCACCCATACCCATGAGCTGTTTTCGAACCCTCCACAGGTTTGCCAGGGCGAACAGCGTGGTCAACTGAGCCGTGTTTTTCATCAGCCCACGAAAACGTACTTTCACGTAACCAAACTGCCGCTTGATCACGCGAAACGGATGCTCGACCTTGGCCCGTGTCTGAGCCTTGCAGAACTCGATCTTGCGCTTGGCTTTGTACAGTACGCTGCGCTGGTTCAGCTTGGAATAGGTGCTGCGACGCGCTGCAATCTGCCAGATCACCCCCCGATTTTCATGCTCTTCGCGCCTTTCGACACCGGTGTAACCGGCATCTGCATACACGGCGTTTTCTTCGCCATGCAGCAGTTCAGCCACCTGCGTGACATCGGCCACATTGGCAGCGGTGCCATGGACGTGATGCACCAGGCCGGACTCGACATCGGCACCGATGTGCGCCTTCATCCCGAAGAAATACTGACCGCCTTTCTTGGTCTGGTGCATCTCGGGATCACGCTTGCCTTCTTTATTTTTGGTCGAGCTGGGGGCATGAATAATGGTGGCATCGACGATGGTGCCTTGGCGCAGCGACAGGCCTTTTTCCTGCAGATAACCATTGATGACCGCAAGGATTGCCGGTGCGAGCTGATGCTTCTCCAGCAAGTGCCGGAAGTTCATGATCGTGGTGTCTTCGGGGATTGGCGCGCTCAGCGTCAGGCGTGCGAACTGGCGCATGGGCGTGATTTCGTAGAGCGCTTCTTCCATGGCCGGGTCGCTCAGGGAGAACCAGTTCTGCAACAGATGGATGCGCAGCATGGTTTCCAGAGGATAGGGTTTTCTACCGCCGCCGGCCTTGGGGTAGAACGGTTCGATCAGCTCCAGCAGGCCTGCCCAGGGCACCACCTGATCCATTTCGGCGAGGAAGCGCTCTCGGCGGGTTTGCTTGCGCTTGCCGGCGTACTCAAAGTCGGAAAAGCTCATCTGGCTCATGGGCGGCTCGGATCAGGTGTTGCGGGGATTCTCGCATAACTGAAGGCTTGTTCGGAGATTCCCTAAAGACCTTCCTCTGTCGCTGGCGTGGCAGCAGTTGCAACAACGCCTGATAGAAACAATCAGCGAAGAAATTCCTCGGCGCTTGGCAGAGATCATGATGTATCAGGGGGCTTGCGGAGGAGACTCAGCCGTTCATCAGCAACGACTGGCTGGTGTCAGAGGACGATTCATGCAGCATCTCAAAACGGTACTTGAAAATGCCGTGGGCGCTGGCGAATTAACCGCGTCGCTCAATATACGGCGCGTGATGGAGTTTTTTGGTGTTAGTACGACAGGCTTGCTGTTTGATTGCTTGCAAAAAGAGGGTAACGCTATTGAATCTGTTCACTCAACGCTGAACGTTCTCTGGCATGTACTGATGAATCCGCCAGCGAGCTTTCTAGCGGAGGACTGATCCGACGGCGACCTAAGCAGATGGCATCACCACGGTTCCGGTTCCTAGTGTCCTGAGCGCTTAATTCATTGGTTTATTTTTTATCACGCTCAGTTTTGCCTTATGTACCGAACTGATGATGGCTTCACCCGTTTTGTTCCTTTGAACGGCTTCGCCGAATGCTCGTTGTGAGCAGTAATGAATTGACGGATCGCGACTTTCAGGTCGGTCATGAAAGTCGAGCCTGGCCGACGACCATAATTCAGTAAAGAAAGAGAGGTAGGACAGCATGATATTCGATAACAAGGTTGCTCTGGTTACAGGGGCTGGTTCTGGTATTGGCGAGGCGGTAGCCAAAGAGCTCGCCCGACTTGGCGCCAAGGTGGTCGTGGCTGACATCAATCGGGACAGCGCCCAGCGGGTAGTGGATGAAATCATGGCAGCTGACGGCGAAGCGGCTGTATTCGTTGCCAACAGTGCCTTGGTGGAGGATAACGAAATGCTGGTAGCTTTTGCTGTAGATACATTTGGCAAGCTGAACTATGCAGTGAACAATGCTGGCGTCGCCAGCAATGTGGCCGATGCGGCAGAGGCCGATATTGAAGATTGGAACCGCGTCATCAATATCAACCTCAACGGCGTTTTTTACGGCATGCGTGCTCAGATTCCGGCACTGCTCGCAGCAGGTGCTGAGAACTGTGCAATCGTGAATATGGCCTCGATTCATTCGGCGGTAGCCAATATCGGCATGGGCGGCTATACCGCCGCCAAGCATGGTGTGATCGGACTGACCCGAAATACCGCAGCGGAATATGGGTCGCAGGGGCTGCGAATCAATGCCGTCGGTCCAGCTTATATCAACACTCCTTTACTGGATGCGTTGCCAGACGAAACCCGTAACGAGCTTATCAGTCGCCACCCGCTCGCCCGCCTGGGTCGTCCCGATGAGGTAGCCAAGGTGGTGCGTTTTCTGCTTTCCGACGATGCTTCCTTTGTCACCGGTGCCTATTACCTGGTAGATGGTGGTTACACGATTGTCTAAGTCAAGCGCCCTCATAAGCCACTGAGACATTAACGCCCCATACGTGGGGCGTTAATGTGAGGCTCAGTTACCGGCTGTGCCTTTCGGCGACGATAGATAGGCGCCGATTGCAGCGAGTTCATTGTCATTGATCTCGGTCTTGCGGAAGAACGGCATGACTGAAATGCCATTACGGACAAAGACTGCAACAAACTCCGGCGAGAGGTTGGTACGTTGTTCCAGTGCACCAGGCATCGACCCCTGATAGCGCTGATCAAGTGCCTGGGTGCCGGGGTGGCCTGGTCCTGTTCCGTGGCAAGCGACGCACCACTTGCCGAATAGCGCTTTCCCCTGTGTCAACTGCTGATCCTGTGCTGATGTTGTCAGAGAGGTCAGCGTCAGCATGGCTGAGATGCTGCATAGCAGTAACTTCTTCATCATGCATCCTCCCGGTAACGCTTCGGCCAGATTCCCCCCCGGCCTGGCGCAATAATGCCATTCGGATCAACTGTGTCCTTGAGCAGACTCTGAAAGCGCAGCAGCGCGTTGTTATTGAAGGAGTAAGTACTGGCAACGATATCCTGGAAGATCGGCGCAGTGCGGTACTCCGTCCAGCCGTGCTCGGCGGCGAGCTTCACCAATGTGATGAACTGATCGACCGCTTTCCTGTTCTGTTCCTTGTCACTGCGCGAAATAAAGAAAGGGAACAAGTAAATATAACTGCGGTATTGCCATGTCTGCGGAACGTTGGTTCGCGCAATTGGCGCACTGGTCAGCCCAAGTTCCTTGGCAGCTTTGCAAAATACCTCATGGGCCTTGATGAAAGCCTTGCCGTTACGGGGCACGATAGGGGCAAACCAGGCATGGCCATCATCGGGGTTCGGCATGGCTTCGGAGCGTGCGCCTATGGAAAAGATGGACATATTCGGAATACCAAGAGCCACCTGGTGACGCAGCTTCTGCTGATCCTTCTTGGCAATGGGCAGGCTGTAGGATTCCAACTGCTCGAACTGTACACCGGGAATATCAGCGAATTTTTCCTGAGCATACTCCCAGTTGGCAAACAGGGTTTTTTTTGGTCCGTAGAAATTCAACACCACATTCCAGTATTCCAGCCCATGGTTTTGTGCATAACTCTGGTACTCGGCAACGGATGCACCGCCTGGCTGATTATTAAGTTGCATCAGCTCGTGGGTCGTCTTATAAGACTCAGGCTCCCACATCAGGCATAACGAGTCCATCGGACAGCCATAGCGCGGATGACCAATAAGACCCTGGTCTTCCAGATAATTGACCGTATCAATCAGCGGAATAATATCTTCGTAACGGGGTACCTTGACCATACAGGAAAGATAATGCTCGGGCTGCGGCATCATCCAGAAGCCCATCTTGGTGACGATACCGAAGTTGGACTGGGCGAACAGGCCGTCAACATAAGCCCCGTAACCATATTTGTTCTCGCCCCAGGTTTCCGCACCCGGTACCGCAGCCATACCAGTACGCAGCAGTTCGCCGTCCGGCAACACTACTTCCATACCGCAATGCGAGCCAAAATGGTCACGGTAGTTGCCCAAGGTATAACCAACACCGTGATCCAGGGCATTACCCAGTGGGCTACCCCAGCCCGGATCGGGAACATCCATCATCAGCTTCAGACCCCGTTCCTGAATATAGTTATACAGGTCAAAATAAGAAACGCCTGGCTCCACAATGCAGAAGTTTCGTTTGTCATCGACCTCAATGATCTTGTTCAACAGTTTCAAATCGACAATGACGCTACCGCTCATATTGGGAGCGGAGCCGCCATAACCAAGGTTCTTGCCCGTGGATATGGCAAACAACGGAATCCTCAAGCGGTTGGCAGCCTTGACTATGGCCTGTACTTGCTCGACCGTGGTCGGGGCTACGGCAGCGGAGGCTACCAGTTCGTCCGATTCCCCCCACTTTGGTGAATAGGCATCCCGATAGAGGGCAACATCCGCCTCGCTGATAAACACGTTGTCGGCACCGACGATACGGCGAAACTCGTCCAATGCTGAATCGAAGTCCTGGGCGCTCACGCCCTGTGGATAGTTCATGGCTTCACTCCACTATCAAGATATTGGTTGGTCGCTTACACAATGCGGTGATGAGGGGTGATGACCCAGGTGTAGAGTGGACGGGCAGAGTCAGTCGGGTAATTGCCGGACATGGCCAGCGATCTTTCAGCGAGTAGGATGGCTTGCCTGGGAGGATATCTGACCACACCGGCCATGCAGTCCGCCCATTCGTATCGTTGCGCTGCAAGGGCTGCGCAACTGGCCAGCATGGACTCGGGGCCGGCGATACTGTGAGTTGTAATGCCATTCGCCTGCACCCGATGTTCGGCGCGGAAGGTCACGCGCAGGCCATGATCCCAACCGAGTCGTTCCAATACGAACAAGGCGTCAGCGTGTGTCATGCCAGCAATGGCGACGGGCTGCTTGCGCCATTGCTCAGCCAGATACTCAGTCCACAATTCGGTTACATCACCTCGCATGGCATGGGTTGCATGACCCGCCTGTTCGGACTGAGCGCCGAATCGGGCGCTTGCCGGGTGACGGGGGTCGTAAACAATACGACATAGGGACAGAGTCTCCTGGCGTACAGGGCTTGCCAGGCTAGCTGCCATGCTGAGCAGAGGAGTACTGACCACGGTCATACCCAGCGTAGCGGCTGTTCCCAGAAGAAAGGTTCTGCGCGAGGTTATGAGGTGGGGCCCAGGTTGGTATTTGATTGGGGGTGGACGCTTCATGCTGTTCTCCTGAATGTTGCTGGCTCGGCAAACAAGTCCTACGCCAGGTTGGCGCTAGGGTCTGTTGCTGTTTCACCTCAAGCCATTGATCTATAAGGGGTTTCTACAGGGTTCGAAAAAAATCGCTAAGGTTTTCTGAGCTGCAGTAGAGGCCTGAACTGCCCGATTTCCAGCTTGCTGGCTCTGCCGCCAAACGTAATCGTCTGTCAGGTTGATGTACTCCCAGCCCAGCGGAGATAGATATCATAATAGCTCGCTATTCATTAGCCTGCCCTCAGAACACCGATAGCTGGATCCGGAGGCGATACCGCGTTGCCATTTTTTCGCTAAGACAGCGAACCATCCTTCGTGATCAGAGGATCAGTATTCCGCGATCCAGTAATTGCTGGTCCCATTCAGGCGCATCACCGATACGCTCGATCAAAAAATCGATCAAGGTCCGCACCTTCAGTGCCCGACGCTGGGTTTCTGGATACACGGCGGCGAAGTCGAAGGATGACAGCCGATAGTTGGTCAAAATTGGTACCAACTCCCCGCTGATAAGGTAGTTACTAGCGATGAGGGTGGGCAAGCAGGTGATGCCAGCCCCGCTCAAGGCGTAATCACGCAGCAGATGGACCGAACTGGAGCGCACCTGGCCGTGCAGGGTCAGATCGATGCACTCCTCACCCCATGTGAACTGCCATCGGTTGCGTGACGGGTAGCCACCGTACAACGCTATACGGTGATCCTTGAGCTGCTGTGGATGCTCGGGCGCGCCCTGTTCGCGTAAGTATGCGGGCGACGCACAGAACAACCTGTGGACGTTGAACAGCTTGCGCACCACCAAGCGCTCGGCCATCGGCGGGAACATCTGAAAAGCGATGTCGAAGCCCTCTTCGATCGGGTCGACCACGCGGTCATTGACCACGACATCGAACTCGATCTCTGGATACATTGCGGTGAACTCGGCTAACATCGGGCCCAGGTGATCGATGGCAAATCCTTGCAGGACCTGGACGCGTAACTGGCCGGTGAGGTTGGAGCGTTGGTTGCGCATTTTCTCGGTCAAACCGTGAAAGCCGGCGACCATGTCGGCACATTCTTGGAAATAGGCTTCGCCGATGTCCGAAAGGCGGACGTGGCGAGTGCTGCGATGAAACAGCGGAGAATTGATGAACGTCTCAAGCTGTTGCACACGATTAGTAATCACCGAACGGGTCACGCCCAACTGCTCCGCCGCCTTGGAGAAACTACCGGTCTGTGCCACGTGCACGAATGCTTCCGTAATGAGTAGACGATCCATGACCTTCCCCTTCTTGTAATTATTACCTGGCGGCCAGGCACCGCCTGCTTTCGCATAGTAAGGCTGTCACTGGAACCCCGCTAGGGAGGCGATCAGGAAAGGCAGTAGTCGGTAGCCTGTACTTCGTGGGTCCTATGCCAGAATTCGACGGCATTGAACGGGAAATTCTGCGTCACCCGGCCTTTGCTGTTTTTGTACCAGCTGTTTACCCGCGAGAATCCCCAGGCTCGCAAGCCGTTGGCTTGGTCGACACGCTGGTTGTAACTCTCGAACACCTGCGCTTTGATCTCCATACTCTGGTGCCCACCTTCCAGCAGCAGCCGCACGGCGTCGACGATATAGGTCGCGGTGAACTCCGAGAACTGAATGATGGTGCTGTACACCACCAGCCCGGTGTTAGGACCGTACATGCAGAACATGTTGGGAAAGCCGGGTACGGTCATGCCCATGTAGGCACGGGCGTCGTCATCCTTCCAGACCTCGCGCAGTGCCAGGCCGTCGCGCCCGGTGATGTTGATCGGCATCAAGAACTTGGAGGCATGAAAGCCGGTGCCGTAAACGATCAGGTCGAACTCGTGTACAGTGCCGTCGATACAACAAATACCCGTGGGACGGATTGCTTCGATCGGTTGACGAATCATGCTGACGTTGTCACGTTTGAGCGTCGATATCCAGGTGCCATTGTCACGGATGATGCGCTTGCTGCCGACTGGCGAATCCGGAATCAGTACGTTACGCAAGTCCGGCCGGTCAGCGAACTGCGGCTCCATCCAGGCGCAGATGTCCCGGCGCAATTGATCGTTGCGTGCTGATACCGCGACTTCAGTCGGGGGGTAATCGACATCGACCACGACATCCTCAAGAAAGCCAACACTTTGTGGCATGACTTTGGTCGCTCGATACCACAGGCTGTAGTTGGGCAGATTGGCGAGCAGCCATTTGCAGCTGTCAGAGATTTTCTCGTGTAGATCAGGTGTGGGCAGCAGCCAGTTGGTAGTGCGCGCAAAGACTTTAAGATCGGCGGCGGTCTTGGCCAGTTGCGGGATGAACTGGGCAGCGCTCGCCCCGGTGCCGATCACGGCGACTCGCTTACCGCTCCAGTCAACGTTGTGATCCCACTGCGCCGAATGGAACGCCGGGCCTTGGAACGTCTCTTTACCAGGAATGGCCGGGATCATCGGCCGATTCAGTTGCCCGACGGCGAACACCACCACGTTGCTGTCGACACGGGTTTGCCCGGCGCTGTCGCGGCACAGCAGCTGCCAGCGCTGGCGGTCTTCGTCCCAATGGGCATCGGTGACTTCAGTATTGAACTGGATATGGTCGTACAGGCCCTTATCCCGCGCCACCGCCTGCATGTAGCTGAACACCTGCGGGCCAGGGGCAAAACAGTCGTCCCAGGTGCTGCGGGCGAAGGAGAAACTGTAGAAGAAACTGTTGATGTCGATGCGACAACCCGGGTAGGTGTTTTCGCGCCAGGTGCCGCCAACGTCGGTGCCTTTCTCGTAGACGACGAAGGGCACGCCTGCCTGCTTGAAACGCAACGCGGCGATCATGCCGCTCTCGCCGGCACCAATGATCACTACCTTGAACTCGCGGCCGGCCGCCACATGATCTTTATGCCAGCGGGGCGCGCGAGGGTCTTCTTCGGCGGTCACCAGTTCCTCTGCAACCAAGGGCAAGTACGGTTCAATGACTGGACCCATCAGCCAGGTCCCCAAAGCATGCAGCTGCTCGCTGCTCGGCCGAGCCGGCACCGGCAGACCGCTGTCGCGGAAGGCCAGTAGCTTTTGTAGGCAGTCCTCGCGAACCTCGGCCTCCACTTCGGGCGTCATGCCGCTGTGCGCGACACCCATGGCAACCACAGGTTTCCAGGCTGGTTTGAGCACATTGAGGTCGCCGGTCAAGTGTGCCACGGTCAACAGTAGAGTCGGAATATCCGCCCCTTGCAGGTGCACACGCAGGGTTTCATCATCACATTCAAGGGAAGCCAAAGTAGTGTTGTAGGCGCTCATGGGTAAACCTCTTGTTTGTTGTCAGGGTATTGTCGATTGCTCGTAATGGGCTTAAAGGTTCTACAGCCAGGGCTCAATCTGCTCCCCGAGCCACTCCAGCGCAGTGTGACTGGCACTGAGGAGCGGCATGGTCACGAAGCCGTGCATCTGCCCGATGAAGCAGCGCTGTACAACGGTGATGCCGGCCTGCGCTAGGCGGTCGGCGTAGGCCTGGCCTTCTTCGCGTAGCACATCGAATTCCGCCGTCAGCACCACGGCTGGTGGTACTCCACGCAGATCCCTCGCTGCCAATGGTGAAGCCGACACCTGCTGGCGCTGATCGGCTTGTGGCAGGTAGTGATCCCAGAACCAGCGCATGTCCTCGCGGGTCAGTAGTAACTGGCGTTGCGAATCGAGGTAACTCGGGCCATCGAGATCCGCTTGGGTGACCGGGTAGAGCAATACCTGTAGAGCCCAATGCGACTGGCCACGCTGGGCAGCCCGCTGGGCAAACACGGCCGCCAGGTTGCCGCCGGCGCTATCGCCGGCAACGATCAACGGGCCATTGGCCGAGCCAGCCAGCTGCGCGCGGCGATCCACCAGCCACTGGGCCGCTTGCTCGACGTCATCCAGAGCAGCCGGGAATGGAAACTCGGGCGCCAGGCGGTAATCGACCAGCACCACAGTGCACTGCGTGCGCTGCGCCAACTGACGAGCGAAGTGGTCGAAGTCATCAAGACCACCGACCACCCAGCCACCGCCATGCAGGTAAAGGATGGCGCCGCGAACCACAGCGTTGGGGGTCAAGACCCGTAAATGCACGCCACCTAATTGCACCTCTTCGACATGGTGCATCGCAAGCCCTTCGGCCTCGGGACGCAGGCCTGCCATCAGCTCGCGAGCCTCGGCTGGCTGCATCAAATGAAACGGCTTCAGCCCGCTCTCGGCCAATTTCTTGAGCAATTGGGCAGACTCGACATCAAGCGTCATGGCATTGCACTCCTGTCAGCGGTACCAGCACGGGTGCGCCATTAACCTCGTCCAACCACAGCGAGCCGTCCTGCTGGTACACCGGGACACTGTCCAGCCGCGCCCCCTCGCAAGGGCCATCGATGCAGCGGCCATCATCGAAACGAAACATCGCCCCGTGATGCACGCACATCAATAGCCGCGTCTGGTAGGTACTGAACGACCCCGGTTGATAGTCCAGGGGGATGGAAAAATGCGGGCAGCGATTGCGGTAGACCCACACCTGCATGCCGCGTCGCACCGCCACCAACGCCGTAGATTGCCCTTGCAGTGTGGTTTCGAGCCCGAGTGCGCCGCCATCGGGGACCTGATCAAGGGCGCACAGTTCGATTGCTGCCATGGCTCAGGCTCTCATCTGCGGATTGCCAAGGCCCCAACTCCAGGGCCGGATCTCGACGCGTTCGAATAGCCCGGCCTGGGCATAGGGATCGTCGGCAAAAAAAGCTTCTGCCTCGCTCAGGCTGCCGGCCTCTACCACCAGCAAGGTGCCATTCATTGCGCCTTGGCAGCTGCTCAAGGTCGGTCCACCCAGGCGCACTACAACGCGATGAGGGTGTGGTTCGCGCAGATACTCGCGGTGCCGGAGGCGGATCTCACTGCGCAATGGTTCGAGGTCGGGCTTGTCGGTCGCGAAAATGGCAAAGAACTGGTTCATGCCGAGGCCTCCAGCACGAAGTCGAACGTCGCTAGGCGGAAATCCGTGCCGATATCAAACTGCGCTGCGAGTGGGTCACTGGCTGCCCGTTGCTGATATGCGACCCGCAGCGAATCCTTGACGCCGAACACGGCGTCGGAATTGATGTAGGGATCGTCATCGTTAAACAGATGGGTGACCAAGCGTCGATGACCTGGCGCGTCGAGCATGAAATGTAGGTGCGCCGGGCGCCACGGATGACGGCCGCTGGCCTCCAGCAGGTCGCCGACCGGGCCGTCGGTGGGGATCGGATAACTGACCGGCACCACGCTGCGAATGGCATAGCGGCCCTGTTCGTCGGCGAAGTAACGACCGCGCAGGTTGCCATGTGGCTGCGCGACGTCCTGACCTGAATACTGGCCGTTTTCGGCGGTCTGCCAGACATCCAGCGTGGCGCCTGGCAACGGGTTGCCAGCGGCGTCGCGGACGTAACCTGTGATCAGCGAGGCGCTACCGGGAATCAACGCCATGTTCTCGCCGTATTCGCGGTCAGGCATGCCGGCAATATAGAACGGCCCGAACACAGTGCTCTGGGTCGCATCGACGCCACTGCGATGCTCGATAGCATCGACCAACATGGACAGGCCTAGCACATCAGACAGCAGGATGAATTCCTGCCGCACCACGTCATCACACTTCTGCCCCGTGGCAGTGAGGAACTGAATTGCCTGGAACCACTCGGATTCGCTGAGCTCGACCTCGCTGGCAAACCAGTGAACATGCTTCACCAGTGTCTGCAGCAAAAAGCGCAGGCGAATATCGGGTGTGTGCCCGAAGCTGTTGATGGCGCGGGCGGTAATCTCGCGCTCGGAAGACAAGTCTAGGTCTTTCATCTTGTTATTCTCATGTGGCAATCGACGGACAGCGGTAATACCTTCAGGCCGGTGCCTGCCCCTTCAGCGCACGGGTCAGCAATGCTTCGATGGCATCCTGTTCGAACGGCCGCGGGTTGTAGTACGGGCTGGCACAGGCAATACCAGCGGCTTCGGCAGGGCCATGCTCGGGAAAGCCAATCTCGGACAACGCCAAGGGATTCCCCAGGCGACGGTTCAAGGCGTAGAGCAGCGGCCCGACTTCATCGGAATACTCGCCGCCCAATGCGCGAGCAGCACGGCGCAAGGGCTCGGCAGCAGCTTTACGGTTGTAGTGCGCCGCGTGGGGCAGGACGATCGCGTGGGCTTGGGCGTGCGGCAGGTTGAAGGTCCCGCCGAGGGTGTGACACAACTTGTGGTGGATCGCCATGCCCACCGAACCCAGGCAGATACCGGCCAGCCATGCGCCTTGTAGCGCCTGGCCACGGGCCTCGACGTTTTGCGGGTCGTCGACGATTTTCGGCAGTGCCTGCGCCAATGCGCGGATCGATTCTTCGGCCATCAACGAGATCACCGGGTTGGCGTCCTCGGCGTACAAGGCTTCAATCGCATGGGCCATGGCGTTCATGCCGGAGCAGGCCGACATGCTCACCGGTAGAGTCAGCGTCAGCTCCGGGTCATAAATCACGGTCTTGGGCAGGACCCGTGGATCACGACCGGTTTTCTTCAGGCGGTTTTCGGTCAGGCCGTAGATCGGGGTCATCTCCGATCCGGCGTAAGTGCTCGGGACCGCCAGGATCGGCAAACCGCTGCCCATGGCGATGGCTTTGCCCAGGCCGATGGTCGAACCACCACCTACGGCCACGCAGCAATCCGCTTCGCGGCGCACGGCCTCCTCGCGGGCCGCTTGCGCTGTTTCCAGCGGTACATGCATCACCGCGTAGGGATAGACGCCGGCGCTGCGATCACCCAGTAACCTGGCGACCTGCTCGCCCAGTTCCTGTTGCTCCGGTGTGGTCAGGATCAGCGCGCGACGGGCGCCCAAGCGCTGGATTTCGTCACTGAGGCTGGCGAGTTTGCCTGCCCCGAAAATCACTCGGGTCGGCGTGCCTTGATAGATGAATTCGTTCATGAGGTGGCCTCAGCGTGGGTAGTGGGGAAGGATCTTGGCGTCGACGTTGACCCATACCGAGCGAGCCTCGGTATAGTCGTGAATGGCGTCGAAACCCATCTCCCGGCCGTAACCGGATTGACCCAGACCGCCAAACGGGCTACCGGGGCTGACGCGCTTGTAGCAGTTGATCCAACACATGCCGACGTTGATCTTTTCCGCTACTCGATGGGCGCGCTGCAGGTCGCGGGTCCAAAGGCCACTACCCAGGCCGTATTCTGTGCCGTTGGCAATCTCCAGCGCTTCCTCTTCGGTCTTGAAACGGAGCACGGTCACGAACGGACCAAACACCTCTTCCTGGGCAACGCGGTCACCTGGCTTGGCTTCAACGACCGTCGGCTCGACATAAAACCCCGAGGCCAAAGCCGGATCACTCGGCGCTTTGCCACCGGTGAGAATCCGCCCGCCCTGCTGGCGCGCGATGTCGACGAACGACAGCACTCGATCGCGATGCAGCTCCGAGGTCAGCGGGCCCATCTCAGTATTCGGGTCCAGCGGATCGCCGAGGCGAATCGACCGGGCCAAGGTGATGAAGCGCTCGAGGAACTCGTCGGCGATGCTTTCTTGCAGTAACAAACGCGAACCGGCGATGCAAGCCTGACCTTGGTTGTGGAAGATCGCCCAGGCGGCGCCGTTGACGGCGGCGTCGAGGTTGGCGTCTTCGAAAACGATGTTGGCACCCTTGCCGCCCAGCTCCAGCTGTACGCGCTTGAGGTTGCCCTGGGAGGCTTCGACGATGCGGCGCCCGGTGGTGGTGGAGCCGGTGAAGGCGATTTTGCCGACATCCGGGTGTTCAGCCAGACGCTGTCCGGCAGTATGGCCGTAGCCTGGAACGATGTTGACCACGCCGTCCGGGAAGCCCACTTCTTTCATCAGTTCGGCGATACGCAGTGTCGAGAGCGGCGTCAGCTCCGACGGCTTGAGTACCACGGTATTGCCCGCTGCCAGAGCCGGGCCCATCTTCCAGCTGGTGAACATCAGCGGGAAATTCCACGGTACGATCTGCCCGACTACGCCGATCGGTTTGCGCTGCACGTAGTTGAGGAACCCTGCGTCGACCGGGATCACCTTGCCTTCAATCTTGTCTGCGATTCCGCCAAAATAGCGGAAGCAAGCGGCCGTGCGCGGTACGTCAAGAATCCTCGAATCACGGAGCGGATGGCCGGTATCCAGCGATTCGAGGCGGGCCAGCTCATCGCTGCAGGCTTCGATGCGATCGGCCAGCTTCATCAGCAGCCGACCGCGCTCGGCGCCAGGTGTGGCAGCCCAACCGGGGAATGCACGTTTGGCTGCGGCCACAGCCAGGTCAACGTCTTCAGCCAGGGCCGCAGCGATACGGGTAAGCAGCTCGCCATTGGTAGGGTTGACGACATCAATCTCGCCGCCTTCAAGGGCTGAGACGAACTGGCCGTCGATGAACAATTGGTTTTGCATGAGCAAAGACTCCCTGCAGTGCCGACAATGGCACTGTCAAATAAACGGTATGAAGAGGCGGGCCCGACCGGAAGCGCGGGCCGCGATGATCAGAATTCGACGGGGTAGGGCTTTAGCTCGCCGCTTTCATAGCGCTGCGGCAGGTTAGGCGTGGCGTTCTCCCAGACCAGCAACATCGAGCGCTTGGTCGAGTAGCCCTGGTGGCGGATGTCGGCGGTCATCGCGCAGATATCGCCAGCGCGCATGGTGATCCGCGCACGGGGAGTACCATCGTCCTTGTCGCCGATGTCCCAGATGATTTCGTCGCTGAGCTGCAGGAACCATTCAATCCGGTCGTTACCATGGACAATCGGCAAGACGAATTCTTCGGTGGTCGGGCAGAACAGGCTGGCGCCGCACACCGAAGTCACCGACGGGTTCCAGCTCACGTCAGAGCGCGACAGGTACTTGAACAGGCTGAAGGCGTGCAGTTGTCCTTCAAAGCCCTCGGCGGCGTGCACTTCGGGCTCGTCCTGGGAAACATCGGCAAAATGGCGGTTGACCGGCAGGTCGTCGCGCAGTGGCGAATCCCCCTCCAGGCCTGGCATACGCCGGGTGGCAACGCGGAAACGCTCGATCGCCTCGATGTTGTCGCCATGCTTGCGGCCGAACGCCGTACCGGTTTCGGAAGGCGCGGCAAACGGGTCAAAGCCTGCGTTTGTCCAGTCGTGCAGGATCGCCTTGAAGGTAGCCATGATCTGCGGTGTTTCGAACTGCTCGGTGTAGTCGACACCGGCCGCTTTCAGCACACCGTTGAAGGTGCCCGCGTACATGTCAACCTTGCCGTACAGATTGCGAGTACCGAAGACGTGGTCGAAATTGACCCAACCGTAGAAAAAGCCCCACGCCACGTCACGCATGACGGCGCGTAGGAAAGCATCTGCCGGAATCAAGTGGGAACGGCGCTCGCCTTTGGCCGGCCATTCGATACGGGCGAAGTATTCGTCCCGGGAGAGCTTAAAGGCACCGAGGGTATAAGCCTTATAGCCGGTGATCGGGTGGGCCGCGCTGGCACTCACAAGGTTTTCAAAAGACAACGCTTTCTCGGTTTCAACTACTTCGAGCATAGCCATGATTGGCTCCTATTATTTTTGGATTGATGTCGAGGGCAGAACACGGATCATTTCAGGCAGATGTCAGCCCACTTCTCAACACTAAGGGCGCCTTGCACGGTTTGCTGCAGCAGCACGCAGGGAACGCTGGCTTCGAAGCGATAGGCGCAGCCGGCAGGCAATAGTGCCTGGTGCCCGCGTTTGAGCAGCACGTAGCCCATTGGCCGACCTTTTGGCAGTTCGCCAGCCAGTTGGGTGCCGTCACCTTGCGCGGTTGCCGCGTCGAGCTTGAGGAAGTCAACGCGAACACTGCCGTCGACCGAAATGACGAACTCATCGTGGGCACAGGTGAACCACGGAGAAGTGCCCTCAGCGCGCAACGTTTCGATCACATAGCCGAGATTGAGCCCCACGACGATCTTCTCGTAGGGTGCCGATTGCCCGGCGACTTCAAAAATATTGGAGAAGGCGTAGTGGCTTTTCTTACCGGTGACTAGTTCGATCGAACCTTTGGTGTAATGGGATAGCGAGCCAAATACTGTTTCGAATACTTCGGTCTTAACGGAGGGGATTTTTATTGCAGGTTGAGTACTCATCGTCATAGCCCTGTGCCCTGTTATTTTCTGTGTTTGAGTGGCTCAACGGTAAGGCGCGCGCTCATCTCTAACAATGGCGTTATGGGCGAAATGACTGTTCGCGAAATGCGAACAAAGGTGCGCAATGGCTTCTAATGAACGCTATATTAGAGAGCTGGAGTAGGCGAGTTGTTCGATTTCTGCGAACTGTGTTTTCGCTCAGATTGCACTTGTTGAACGGGGACCATGAACTTACCGTCTGGGTACTCAGCACGGCAGAAACCGCGAACAAGCTACAGCTACGATACAAGCACTTTTTTACTTTTGACGACTGATCATTCTGACCCTGAAACGTGATTTCTGCTAGGGCCTGTTGACGTTTCGCGTAGACAGCCATAGAAACCCGCAGGCTCTGGCTACCATGCTCCGTAATTTCGCTTCGGCTTGTCGTTACAAAACGCCAAGTGCAGATCACGGTGATGCCGACTGGTCAAGGGAGAAGTAATTCAGATCAGTCGGGTAAATTCGTGGGCTCTACAGTATGGTAGGTAAGAAGTCTTCGAAATAGACTGTTGAGGTCTATGGTCTGTCAAGTTGATCGTCCAACCATAATGGCTCAACACATTACTGATCGATTGGTTAACTTGATGGGGACCAGAGAGGCAAAGACACTGCTTGAGCATCCATTGATGCAGGTCATTGGACCTGCTCAGGCGTCTGGCGGTCTTCATTCCAATAAATCCTGCTTGGAGATGTACCATGCTTGCCAAAATTGTAACATTTTCCGTCTTGACCGTTGCCAGTGGCCAGTTGCTGGCTGCTGAATGCAAGACCACCGTCGATTCAACCGACCAAATGTCCTTCAACACCAAGGCCATCGAAATCGACAAAAGCTGCAAGACCTTCACCGTCGAACTGACCCACTCCGGTTCCCTGCCGAAAAACGTCATGGGCCACAACTGGGTGCTCAGTAAAGAAGCTGATATGCAGCCGATCGCCACCGATGGCCTCAGCGCCGGTGTTGATAAGGACTACTTGAAGGACGGTGATGCACGTGTCATCGCTCACACCAAGGTCATTGGCGCCAAGGAGAGCGACTCGGTCACCTTCGACGTATCAAAGCTGGCTGCAGGCGAGAAGTATGGTTTCTTCTGCTCGTTTCCTGGCCACATGTCAATGATGAAAGGCACGGTCACCCTGAAATAAAGCTTCAAATGGTCGCTGTAGTGCTCCCTCAACCTACTCTGTCCCGAAGAGCATGGGATCTACACAACTCAGATCCATCGGCCGGGTTATCGGCCGATGGCCTTTTTTGCTATTGCCTGCTGCCCTTTCGGTGTTTACTGCTGAAGTCACACAGAGATAGCAGAGCGCACAACCCACCCAGCAGGGTCTAGACGGTGACAGCTTGGATTCCGGCGCCGGGGTTGTTGCCTCTCCGGTTTTTCTAACCAAGCAATTCGGGGTCGGCAAGTGATGGTCGGGCCGTATTACTCTTCTGAACGTAAAGCCGCACTGCCCCTGTTGGGCCTTACCATGGCTGAGGCTTCCTGGTTGCGAGGGTGTCCCATTGGGTAGTTCCAGATACCGACGTAGCCTGGTTTCATTCCCGTGAACGAATATTCGCGGATCCACTTCCCTGATCATCATGACGTCTTTCAGCTTGTGGAGCTTGCTGCCCTTCTCTCGAAGGGGATCGGTCAAGCCTGTCAAGCGGCTGAGGAATGAGTGCCGCATGCATAGGGTTGATGAGAAAACCTCTTTTTACGCTCGTCCTTTGGATGGTTAAAAGTCTGTTAACCACGATAGCCCTATTTGACTTCACCCATAAGCTTGCTTTTTGAATACCATCATCCAAAAATATTTTGTTACAAGGTGGTTGGAGCATGGAAGTCAATCGTAGAGATTTCGTCAAGTGTCGCGCAGTGGCCTCTGCCCTGTTACTGCCCAGTATCTCCATCACCAGTATCGTGAAAGGGGAGAACGCTTACCAGGCATCAGCCGCAGTACCCGATTTAGACACCGAGAAGTCGATCAAGGCGTACTTTGGCGGCGGCTTCTCGGTACGGGGTCATATCATCCAATCAGGTGGACTGATCTACGCCGACATTGAACACTTTGGCAACCGCTACAGGGTCGCCTCCGCAATTCTGCTGGTTTGGAAAATCGTGGAGTCTTCTCTGGGCAATCGCGGATTCGCCTCTCCTTCATTCACCCGCACGTTGCCGATTTTCAGGGTGTCAGAGCGTCAGATATCGATGGCGGAGGTACCCTTTCAGTACCGAAATCAATAACAACAATTTGTAGAGGGGATGAGCAGCATCCCCGCCTCCCTCCTATCTTCTAAATTTGCGTCCACGGGTCGCCCTGACCAGAGCCTCTTATGATGAGGGTTCGTCCAGCAGCTTCATGATCTCGGTAATCGCTCTGTCGAACGCATGCAATGACATATCATCGCGCGCCTGTATCGTAATGCCGAACAGAAAAGTCTCGAACAGGGTTGCCAGTGGCGCAACGTCTTTCGTCGCTGGGATCTCGCCGCATTCTCGCGCTCGATCAAGACAGGCGCGCACACCAGTACGAGTGCGCTCACGCTCCTTGGTTAACAGAGCCTGAATGTGGCCGTTCTCCGGCGAGCAGGTACTGGCGCCCATTACCAGCAGGCAGCCTTGCGGGTGGGCATGGTCTGTCTGCATTCTGGCCGAGTTCCTGAGCGCCTGCTCCAGAGCTTTTTTGGGGGCGCATGACACATCCCAAAGCGGTGCTATTGCCTGGCCGTGGCTGGCTACATAGCGATCCACTGCCTCCTTGAACAGGGATTCCTTCGAATCAAACGCGGCATAAAAGCTGGCTGCAGAGATGCCGCCAATACCTTCGCGCAGTTGCGCAAGGCTGGTGGACTCGTAGCCATGCTCCCAGAATAGCAGCATGGCTTTGTCGACGGCCTCGTCGCGGTCAAAACGGCGTGGTCTACCCCTTGGTGTTGCCATTACAAAACTCCTCAAACGCGGATATTTCTAATCAGTCCAAATTGTGGACAAGGCAGCTGTGTGACCGGATCGACATGCACCCACTCTTTGGCGTACCCATGCGACCGGAACTGCAGTACTGATCACGTGATTGCCTACAGCCGGGAGCCTCGGTGCGGATATGGCCTATCAATCAAATCAAATACAACAACTATTTCTATACTAATTGATCCATAATTTCTTGACAAGAAGGATGGTTGCAGCCAGGATTGATTTCGGATCGATTGATCCAATTATATCTCTCATCAAGGGAAGCCCCGCAAAAACTTCCTGGCAGGTGGGGGATTTATTTCGCATAACCGTGCCAGCCCATTACCAATGTGCTGGCGTTGAGTCTCCAGCAAACTCTGGAACAGCCTTAAAGGAAGCATTATGACCAATCTATTTGAACCTTATGATCTTGATGGGCGTGTACTCCGCAACCGTATCGTAATGGCACCGATGACCCGCTCACGCAGCGCGGGCTACGCGGCGAATGAGCTGAATGCACGTTACTACCAACAGCGTGCTGGCGCGGGTCTTATCATCACTGAAGGCACGCCGGTGTCCCCGCAAGGTCAAGGTTATATCGATGTTCCGGCAATCTATTCAAATGAGCAGATTGCCGGCTGGAAAGTTGTGACCGATGCGGTACACGAAACAGGCGGCACTATTTTCGCCCAGATTTGGCATGTTGGCCGCATGTCGCACACCTCGCTGCAACCCGATGGTGGTGCTCCGGTCGGGCCGAGCGACAAGCCCGTGGCCAGTGCGCCCGGAAATCAGGTTTACGCCTACCTGCCTGACGGCAACCCTGGGCAAACCGATCCGAGCCCGCCGCGTGCGCTCGCCACAGAGGAAATCCCCGGCATCGAGGAAGATTTTGTCAAGGCTGCGCACAACGCCATCAAGGCTGGCTTCGACGGTGTGGAAATCCACGCGGCCAATGGTTACCTGTTTGAACAGTTCCTCAATCCGCATGCCAATGCCCGCGATGACCGCTACGGTGGTTCAATCGAGAATCGTGCTCGACTCATCTTGGAGACTGTCGACAAAGTCGTAAATGCCATCGGTGCAGACAAGGTTGGTATTCGCCTATCCCCCAATAGCCAGCTGTTCGATCTGCCGAATTATCCGGAGAACAAAGAAACCTATCTTTATTTGGCAGCAGAGCTGAACAAACGTGATCTGGCTTATATCCACTTGTCGGACAACCGTGTGCGCGGCGAATCGGTGCTCAGTGAGGCATTTCTCAAGCAGTTCAAGGCTACCTACGGCGGCACAGTCATTCTTGCCGGCGGCCTGACTCGCGAGAACGCAATCCACCTTTTGGATACCGGCTTGATCGACCTAGCCGCATTCGGCCAACCGTTTATCGCCAACCCGGACCTGGTTGAGCGACTCCAGAACAACCTGCCACTGAACTCACCTGATCGCGAAACCTACTACGGTGGTGACGATAAGGGTTACACGGACTATGCCACCCACGTAACCGATGCGAACTAGCCAGGAGCGGCCTCTCGGCGAAGTACCGAGCGTGGAAATGATCAATAACTATCGTGCAGAGGATTTTTCTGCCATCACTGACCTTGCCATTAAATAAAATGTAACTCGTTTATTACGACATGTTTTCTAGTGAGGGTTTTTATGCGCTCTGATTAATTCCGGATTGATTAATCCATGATTTTTTATAAGCGTGAATGAGCGTCACCATAAGAATTGGTGATTGGTGTTGAAGTTTAAACTTAACGAAAGGATGAGATCATGAGTGCCGTCACCGAAAACTCTTCCGTTGATGAAAGTATTCACCATACGCACTACGAGAAATTTGAGTTTCCAAAGGTCAAGGAAAGGAAGCACCCAACCAATCTATTGGTTCCGGCTGGAGAGTTCTTCAAGGTCGTCCGGGGACAGGAGGATACAGGTGGCAAATATCTGTTCGCCAAAGTAGTGGTTCCACCAGATATCGGACCGACTCCTCACATCCATCACTGGACTGATGAGTGGTTTTGGGCACCCAATGGTGGAATTCACCTCGTTATGGGTGAGGGTCATTATGATGACATAGAAAAAATACCCGGAGAAAGCGCGCCCAAAGATAATGTAAACATCATTGAAATGCGGCCAAAGGAGTTGTTCTATGGCGGCCGAGATCATATCCATGGCTTCTTCAACACAACCGGCGTGACCCAGGAACTTTATCTCGTATGGACCCCTGACACTCCGGATGTTTCCATTCTTCAATATTTTTTACGAGCCGGACGAGTTCTCGATGAAATCGACCAGAGGTTGTCGCCAAACTACATCTCAAAAATTAGAGGGGTAAATTTGGCACCCCTGTGGGGTATCAATCAAAGCTCTGACTTTTGGCAATACGTAAATGTCGGAGGTGTTCGGGAAAGTCGCCCTCAAGGCCATCAAGACAATCAAAAGGAGCGGCTTTTGCAACTTCTCAGAGACGGTGAGAGCTATTTTGACAAGGTTTATGGCGATTAGTAGAGGCCGATGATCATTAATCTACTCTTACGCTCGCACTTAGCGTAAGAGTAGATTTTTATAGAATAACTAGAGCAATCTGGAGCCAATCAAAAGAGGGCAGCATGATTGCAACCTTTGCTTACGGCAAGCATGGGAGTTGGGCTTCATCGATGATCAGCGTGATGACAGGAATTAGGCATGGAACTACGACACCTTCGCTGCTTCCTGGCCGTTGCCGAAGAACTCCACTTCGCCCGCGCAGCGGAGAAGCTGCATATCGAGCAGTCGCCGCTATCGCGTGCCATCAAAGAGTTGGAAGAAGACCTGGGTGTGCCGCTGTTCGCCCGCACCACGCGCAGCACCCGGATGACCCGTGCGGGCAAGCTGTTCCTGGAGCATGTGCCGCGTGTTTTCGCCGCTTTGCAGCAGGCCCGCGACAGCGTGAAGGCTGCGGCCAACGGCTATCACGGTCAGTTGCGCATCGCCTTGTCTGATGGCATCACACCATCGCGCTTGCCAACCTTGCTTGCACAGTGCCGGCAGGATGAACCCGAAGTCGATATTCGCCTGTTCGAGGTGTCAGTATCGCAGCAGATCAAGGGGCTGCACGATGATCTATACGACGTGGGTTTTGCGCAGTCCGAGGACGCGGGCGATGGCATCCTGACAGAGCCGGTCTGGCGAGACCCGCTGATGGTGGCGGTGCCTGCTCGGCATCCTATCCTGAGCCACAAGCGCATTCCACTGGAAGAGGTGCTGCGCTATCCGTTGGTGATGTGTGATCCGTTGGTGTGCGAAGGTCATGCACGCCAGGTGGCCCGTGTGTTGCGGGCCGTGGATGCAGAGCCTCTAGTGGCTGAACAGGTCACGTCTTTCGACCTGATGATGGCGCTGGTATCGGCGGGTTTTGCCCTGGGACTGGCTGGAGCGTCGCAGATCGCCGCCAGCCGCGAGTCGGGCATAGTGGCGCGCCCGCTGGCTGGGCGTTCACCGATGCTGACTACCTATCTGTTGCGCTTGGATGGCGAGCCTTCTGAAACCCTGGCCCGCTTCATTGAGCGAGTCGGCGTTATCGAATTGCCTGACGACAGCAAGCGCACCATATCTGCCAGACCTGATACCCCGGAGGAAATCGAGCCATGAACAAGATCATGCTGTTTCTGTTTGTCGCTGCGCTGACGGGCTGTGGCCCATCCGCGCCGAACGAGACGGTTGAGTCGCTGGCCGCCAATCCCGAGCGGCTGAAGGAGTTGCGCCAGCAGTGCAGATTGGATCGCGCAAAACTGGGCTATGAGCTATGCAACCGAGTGGCTGAAGCAACGCGCAAGCGGTTCTATGGTGACGGCAAGGTGCCGTACACGCCACCAGAGAACCCGCCTAAGTTCTGATCATTGGCGGTTCGCCACAAATCCTCCGTTTTTTTCGCTCAACACGCCGCAACGCGCCATCGCTTGCGGCGTTTTTCCTGCTTTCGCCCCTGCGCGAACTCATACCTTTTTCTCGACCTTTCTCCCGATAACGGGCTTTGACCGGCACTGACCCGGCACCGATCCTCGTGATTGCGGCACTTCGTTGTGCCGCCTTTCAGCGGAATGTTGCGCAGGAGAAATCGGAGGCCGGGAATGCAAGGGACGAACGTGCTGTTCGGGCAGATCGCTGTGGTATTCGGCATTGTGATCGCCGGTGTGTGGGGCGCCACACAATGGACAGCCGCCGCCCTGGGCTACCAGCTACGCCTGGGCGCGCCCTGGTTCGATTTCTTCGGTACGCCGGTCTATCACCCTTGGAAGTTGTTCGAGTGGTGGTTCTTCTTCGATGCCTACGTGCCGAAGGTCTTCGACACTGGCGGGATGATCGCAGGCGGTAGTGGCTTGGTGGCCGTGGTGGTCGCCATCGGTATGTCGATCTGGCGTTCGCGCCAATCCAAGTTGGTCACGACCTACGGTTCCGCACGCTGGGCCGATGCGACGGAAATCCGCAAGGCCGGGCTGACCAATCCGGCAGGCGTCTTCCTCGGCCTGCATAACAGCCACTACCTGCGTCACGAAGGACCGGAACATGTCCTGACCTTTGCACCCACACGCTCAGGCAAGGGCGTCGGCCTCGTGGTGCCCACGCTGCTGTCCTGGCCTGCGTCCGCCGTCATCCACGACATCAAGGGCGAGAACTGGGCCATCACCGCCGGCTGGCGCTCGCGCTTCTCGCACTGCCTGCTGTTCAACCCGACTGATCCCAAGTCAGCGGCCTACAACCCGCTGCTGGAAGTACGGCGCGGCGCGCATGAAGTGCGCGACGTGCAGAACATCGCCGACATTCTGGTCGATCCCGAAGGCGCGCTGGAGAAGCGCAACCACTGGGAGAAAACTTCACACGCGCTGCTGGTCGGCGCCATCTTGCACGTGTTGTACGCCGGCGAAGACAAGACGCTGCGCGGTGTCGCTAACTTCCTGTCCGATCCGGCGTGCCCGTTCGAGGTCACGTTGCATAGGATGATGAGCACGCGGCACTTGGGCGAGAGCACCCATCCTGTTGTCGCGTCCGCCGCGCGCGAAGTGCTCAACAAGAGCGACAACGAGCGCTCGGGCGTTCTCTCCACGGCCATGTCGTTCCTCGGCTTGTACCGCGATCCTACGGTGGCTGAAGTCACCTCGCGCTGTGACTGGCGTATCGCCGACCTGATCTCTGCCGAGCATCCGGTGTCGCTGTATCTGGTGGTGCCGCCTTCGGACATCAGCCGCACCAAGCCGCTGATCCGGCTGATCCTCAACCAGATCGGACGACGGCTCACCGAATCGCTCGATGGCAGTGACGGCGTGGAACGCAAGCACAAGCTGCTGCTGATGCTCGATGAGTTTCCGGCGCTGGGGCGGCTGGATTTTTTCGAGTCGGCCTTGGCCTTTATGGCGGGCTACGGATTGCGTGCCTTCCTGATCTCGCAGTCGCTCAACCAGATCGATAAAGCCTATGGGCAGAACCATTCGATTCTGGACAACTGCCATGTGCGCGTCACCTTCGCCACCAATGACGAACGCACCGCCAAGCGCATTTCCGAAACGCTGGGCACCGCCACCGAACTGCGCGCGCAGCGCAACTATGCCGGCCACCGGCTCGCGCCGTGGCTGGGGCATCTGATGGTGTCGCGCCAGGAAACGGCGCGGCCACTGCTGACGCCCGGCGAAGTCATGCAACTGCCCGCCGACGAGTCGGTGGTGATGGTGTCCGGCCAAGCACCGATCAAGGCGAAGAAATTGCGCTACTACGCAGACGCCAATTTTAAGCGCCGTGTGTTGCCGCCGCCTGTGCTCGCGCGGGGTGGATATGCCGATGTACCGCCCGCACGCGCAGACGACTGGAGTGCATTGACTGTCCCTGCCATGCCGGCCGTTTCTGCGATGGCTGAGCCGGGCGAATCGGCCGATGACGGCGGCCCGCGCCAGCAGCCGGAGCTGTCCGAGGTCGCCACTTACAGCCCCGAGCCGGAATACCTGGCCAGCGACCTGTGGCTGCTCGATGACGACGACTTGCCGCCCATTTTCCCCAGCCAGCTCGAGCCGGCCCTGCAACGCACGGCCCGACTGGCATCCCTCGACCCTGACGACGGAATCCAGCTATGAGCCAAGCCCGCTTGAACCTTTTCATCCAGCCCGACCACGCCAAGCGCCTGGACGAATTGGCCGCCAAGAAAGGCGTATCCAAGTCGTCTATCGTCGCCGCCGCGCTGGCGTCCTGGCTGTCGCCGGACGCGGGCGACCAGCGCGAGGCGGCCATCGCCAAGCGGCTGGATCGCCTGTCGCGCCAGTTCGAGCGCCTGGAGCGTGACCAGAACATCCAGATCGAGACGCTGGCACTGTTTGTCCGTTACTACCTGACGGTGAGTACACCGGTTCCAGAGGCGCATCAGGATGCGGCGCGCGCGCAGGGCAAGGCGAGGTTCGAGCAGTTTGTCGAGCAGCTTGGCCGCCACCTTCTGCGCGGCCGCAGTCTGGTGCGTGACGTGGTGGATGAACTGCACCCAGATCCTGCGCGGCTGGATGACGCGGCGGCAATGTTCGAGGCGCACGAGCCGAGAACCGAATCATGAACGCCGTACCGCCGCTGCCGCCCGAGCCGCGTTCATCCGTTGCGACTTCACTGGATCGCCGCATTCAGATGCTGCGCACGGCGATGGGGCCGCTGATCGCCGCCGCCTTGGAAGACCCAGACGTGGTGGAAATCATGCTCAATCCCGACCGCACGCTTTGGGTGGATCGCCTGTCGTCGGGCCGTGCGCCGCTGGGCGTGGAACTGTCCGAGGCCGATGGCGAACGCATCATCCGGCTGGTAGCCGCCCACGTCGGCGCGGAAGTGCATCGTGGTCAGCCACTGCTGAGCGCCGAGCTACCGGAAACGGGCGAACGCTTTGAGGGCATCCTGCCTCCGGCCGCGCCGGGGCCGGCCTTCGCGTTGCGCAAGCGCGCCGTGGGCGTGATTCCGCTGGAGCGCTACGTCACCGACGGGATGATGACCGCCGCGCACGCGGACTTTCTGGTGCGCGCCGTGCACGAGCGGCAGAACATTCTGATTGCCGGCGGCACCAGCACCGGCAAGACCACGCTGGCGAACGCCTTGTTGGCCGAAATCGCCGCCACGGGCGACCGCGTGCTGGTACTCGAAGACACCATCGAGCTGCAATGCACGGCGCGCGACCATGTGCCGCTGCGCACCCGCGCCGGGGTCGTGACCATGCAGGAACTCGTGCGCGCCACGATGCGCCTGCGCCCGGATCGCGTGATTGTCGGCGAGGTGCGCGGAGGGGAGGCGCTGGACCTTATCAAGGTCTGGGGCACCGGCCACCCCGGTGGGATTGCCACCATCCACGCCAGTTCCGCGCTAGGCGCGTTGCTGCGCATGGAGCAACTGATTCTCGAAGTGGCCGTGAACCCGCCGCGTGCGCTGATCGCCGAGGCGGTGAATGTCGTCGTCTACATCTCCGGACGCGGCCGCAAGCGCCGCATCGAAACCATTGCCCGTGTGGTTGGCTTCGACGGCGCGGGCTATCACCTGGCGGATGCGCTGGAAGCGTCGTTTCCCGAGCTGCCGCCACTTTCTGATCTTCCTTCAACCGCCACCACTCTGGAGAACCGCCATGACGCACGTTGATGCTTTCCGTTTTTCTGCAAATCCGCTTTTCAACTTGGCACGGCTGTGCAGTCTGGCCCGTCCTGCCGGACAGGGACTGTTGCTGGCCGCCTTGATGCTGCTGTTGGCCGGCACGGCGCAAGCCGCCGGTTCCAGCATGCCTTGGGAAGGGCCGCTGCAATCCATCCTCGACTCCATTCAGGGACCAGTCGCGCGCATCGTCGCGGTCATCATCATTATTGCCACGGGCCTGGCGCTGGCGTTTGGCGACACCTCGGGGGGCTTTCGCAAGCTGATCCAGATCGTCTTCGGCTTGTCCATCGCCTTCGCGGCTTCGAGTTTCTTCCTGTCGTTCTTCAGCTTCTCCGGCGGGGCCATCGTATGAATACGCCCGAGGAGTTTGCTGCCGGCTTTGAAGTGCCGCTGCATCGCTCGCTGACGGAGCCGATCCTGCTGGGCGGTGCGCCACGCACCGTCGCCATTGCCAACGGCACGCTGGCCGCCGCCGTCGGGCTGGGTCTGCAACTGTGGATTCCAGGATTGGTGCTGTGGATCGTCGGCCATTCGCTGGCGGTCTGGGGCGCACGGCTCGATCCACAGTTCATGGCCGTGTTCGCCCGGCACATCAAGCACAAACCGCTGCTGGACGTGTGAGGGGAATGCCATGCTGAATCTCGCCGAATACCGCCAGCGTCCCGCTCTGCTGGCCGACTGGCTACCATGGGTCGGGCTTGTTGCGCCGGGCATCGTCCTGAACAAGGATGGATCGTTCCAACGCACGGCCCGTTTTCGCGGGCCAGACCTGGACAGCGCTACGCAGGGCGAACTGATTGCCACGTCGGCGCGGCTCAATAACGCGCTGCGCCGCCTAGGTTCGGGCTGGGCCTTGTTCGTGGAAGCCGAACGGCGCGCTGCTGCTGACTATCCACACTCGGACTTCGCGGAGCCGCTGTCCTGGCTGGTGGACGAGGAACGCCGCGCCACCTTCGAGGAATCTGGTAGCCACTTCGAGAGCGGCTACCACCTGACATTGGTGTACCTACCGCCCGAGGAATCCCGCGCACGGGCTGCCAAACTGTTGTACGAGAACACGCCCACCAGAGGCGTGGACTGGCGCGGCCGGCTGGACGCCTTCGTAGCGGAAACGGATCGGGTATTCGATCTGCTCGACGGCGTGATGCCGGAGGTTGACTGGCTGGACGACAGCCAGACACTGACCTATCTGCACGCAACCATTTCGACACGACGCTATCGCATCGAAATGCCGGAAGTGCCATTTCATCTCGATGCGCTGCTGGCTGACTGCGCGCTGGTCGGCGGCCTGGCACCCATGCTGGGCGACCAGCATTTGCGCGTGGTGTCGGTGCGAGGCTTTCCAACGTCCACCTGGCCAGGATTGCTGGACGACCTGAACCGCCTGGGCTTCGCTTACCGCTGGAGTACACGGTTCCTGTGCATGGACAAGGCAGAAGCCGAGAAAGAGCTGGGACGCCTGCGCCGCCAGTGGTTCGCCAAACGCAAGAACGTCGTAGCGTTGCTGCGCGAAACCATCTTCCAGCAGGAAAGCCCGCTGGTCGATACCGATGCCAGCAACAAGGCGGCCGATGCGGATGCTGCCTTGCAGGAGTTGGGCAGCGATCAGGTCGCCTTTGGCTACGTCACCGCCACTGTGACAGTGCTCGACGCTGATCCGGCCCGCGCCAACGAGAAGCTGCGCATGATCGAGCGCGTAATCCAGGGCCGGGGCTTCGTCACGATTCCCGAGACGCTGAATGCCGTCGATGCCTGGTTGTCGTCGATTCCGGGCAATGCCTATGCCAACGTGCGCCAGCCCATTATCTCGACGTTGAACCTGGCCCACCTGATGCCGGTGTCGGCGGTGTGGGCCGGCCCCGAGGGCAATGCCCATCTCGATGGGCCACCCTTGATCGTCACCCGCACCGACGGAACGACGCCGTTCCGGCTGGTCACGCACATCGGCGATGTGGGCCATACGCTGGTGGTCGGCCCGACCGGCATGGGCAAGTCGGTGCTGCTGGCAATCATGGCTTTGCAGTTCCGTCGCTACCCCGGCTCGCGCATCTTCGCCTTCGACATGGGCCGCTCGATGCGCGCCACCATCTTGGGGATGGGCGGCGAGCATTACGACCTGGGCAACGATGGCGAGATCGCCTTCCAGCCGCTGGCTCGCATCGACCAGAAAGGTTATCGCACCTGGGCGGCGGAATGGGTCGAGGGACGACTGCTGCATGAAGGCGTGACGGTCGGCCCGGACGAGAAGGCGGCCATCTGGTCGGCGCTGGGCAGTCTCGCGGGTGCGCCGGTGGAACAGCGCACGATGACGGGCCTGTCGGTGCTGCTGCAATCCAATGCGCTGCGCCAGGCACTTGCGCCCTATGTGTTGGGTGGCGCGCACGGCAAGCTGCTGGACGCAGATGCGGAGCGTTTGGGTTCCGGAGCCGTGCAAGGGTTCGAGATGGAAGAACTGATGCACAGCAAGGCCGCAGTGCTGGCCGTGTTGGGTTATCTGTTCGCACGTTTTGATGAACGCTTCGACGGTGCGCCCACGCTGCTGATTCTCGATGAGGCGTGGCTGTTCCTGGATGACCCGGTGTTTGCGGCGCGCATTCGCCAATGGCTCAAGACGCTGCGCAAGAAAAACGTCTCGGTGATTTTCGCCACGCAGAGCCTGGCCGACATCCAGAACTCCAGCATTGCCCCGGCCATCGTGGAGAGCTGCGCCAGCCGTATTTTCCTGCCCAATCCGCAGGCCACCGAACCGCAGATCCGTTCGATCTACCAGAGCTTCGGCTTGAACAGCCGCCAGATCCGCATCGTTGCCGAAGCGGTGCCCAAGCGCGACTACTACTACCAGTCGCGGCTGGGTAATCGCCTGTTCGACCTCGACTTGGGACCCGCCGCTCTGGCCTTTGCCGGTGCTGCCAAGCCGCAAGACCAGCGCGACATCGACCGCGTGCTGACGGACGCGGGCATACCCGGCTTCGCGGGTGCCTGGCTACGACATCGCGGCCTGGACTGGGCGGCCGACCTACTGCTCGCCTTTCCCGGTGTCACTCCCGCCGCTTCCTTGTTCCATTCCCACTCACAGGAGAACCTGCCATGAAGACCCGTGTGCTTTCCGTGTCGCTCGCCGTCGTGCTGGCTGGCTCGCTGCTGGCCGTGCAGCCCGCGACGGCCTTCACCGTGATTGACCCGACCAACCTGATCCAGAACACGCTGACCGCGATCCGCACGCTGGAGCAGATCAACAACCAGATCAACCAGCTTCAAAACGAGACGCAGATGCTGATGAATCAGGCGCGCAATCTGGCCAGTCTGGACTTCAACATCGTCAACCGCCTGCGCTCCACGTTGGCAACCACCGAACGGCTGATTACCGAGGCCCAAGGGCTGGCCTATGACGTGACGAACATGGATCGGGAGTTCGCGCGGCTCTATCCCGAGCAGTACGCCGCCACCGTCAGCGGCGATCAGATGGCCCACGATGCTCGAGAGCGATGGAAGAACACACTCGACGGCCTGCACACCGCGATGCGCATGCAGGCGCAGGTGTCGCAGAACCTGGCTCAGGACGAAAGCGCCTTGACCGACCTGGTCAGCCAAAGCCAGTCCGCGACTGGCGCGATGCAGGCCATGCAGGCGACCAACCAGCTACTGGCCTTGCAGGCCAAACAGTCGATTCAGGCGCAGCAGCTCCAGATCACGCAGGACCGTGCGGCGTCGCTGGAATTGGCGCGGCAGGCGTCGGCCACCGAGCGCGCCCGCGAAGTGCGGCGGCGTTTCATCGGTGAGGGCACGCCGTATACGCCGCATCCCGTGCGGTTCTATGGCAACTGACGGAGGCGACCATGCGATGCGTTCCTGTCCTGTTGATCCTGCTGCTGTCTGCGTGCGGCCAGCAACCGACCGAAGACCTGGCCGACACGCTCGCCGCCGACCCGGTGCGGCTCAAGGCGCTGCGCGCCCAGTGCGCCACGGATCGGCAGGCCGTGGGTGAAGCCGCTTGCCAGGCCGCCGCCGAAGCCTTCCGGCGGCGCTTCTTCGCGGGTCAGACCGGGCCGAATGAGTACCACACGCAGGCCGAGCTGCCGCCCATTCCACCGAGCTTCGATGAGCCTGTCGGGGAGGACGTGCCATGAACGACGTAACGGTGATCGACCGCTTCCTCGATACGTTCTCGCGCTACATCGACTCCGGCTTTGGCCTGCTTCAAGGCGAAGTGGCGTTTCTGACCGCCACCCTGATCGTCATCGACATGACCATCGCCGGGCTCTACTGGGCCATGAGCCACGCCAGCGGTCAGGGCGATGACGTGATCGCCAAGCTGCTGCGCAAGGTGCTCTACGTCGGCGCCTTCGCCTACATCATCGGCAACTTCAACACTCTGGCAAGTATCTTGTTCCGGTCGTTCGCCGGGTTGGGCCTGACGGCTACCGGCTCGACCCTGAGCATGGAGAACTTCCTGCAACCGGGGAGGCTGGCCAAGATCGGCATCGACGCTGGCGCGCCGATCCTGGAGCAGATCGGCGACCTGACGGGCTTTCCCGAGGTGTTCGTGAACCTCGATCCCATCGTCGTCCTGTTCCTGGCCTGGCTGACGGTCACTCTGTGTTTTTTCGTGCTGGCGATCCAGCTTTTCATCACGCTGATTGAGTTCAAGCTGACCACGCTCGCCGGCTTCGTGCTGGTGCCGTTTGCACTGTGGAACAAGACGTCGTTCCTGGCCGAGAAGGTGCTGGGCAACGTGGTGTCCTCGGGCATCAAGGTGCTGGTGCTGGCGGTGATCGTCGGTATTGGCTCGGGCCTGTTCGCAGAATTCCAGACCGTGCCGGATGAGCCGTCCATCGACCATGCGCTGGTGGTCATGCTGGCCTCGCTTGCCTTGCTCGCGTTGGGGATCTTCGGGCCTGGCATTGCCACTGGATTGATTTCTGGCGGACCGCAGCTTGGAGCCGGAGCAATGGCCGGCGCTGCTGTCGGTGCCGTTGGTACAGCCGTTGCCATTGGCGCTGCCGCCACAGGTGTCGGTGGTGCGGTGATGGCCGGAGCGCGGATGGCGCCAGGCGCGGCCAAGATGGTGGCCAGCGGTGCACGCTCGATGGTTTCGACGGCCAACAGCGCCAAGTCTGCGTTCCAATCAGGTTCCGCTGCTGCTGGCGGTGGCGCCAAGGGTGCAATGACCGGCTTGGGCAACGTCGCCAAGACAGGCGCGCAAACGGCTGGGCAGAAGATCGTCTCCGGGGCGCAGGCGCTGAAAGATCGGGCGACCGCTGCGATAGGGTCCGACACGCCGGCATCCGGTGCGGCTGCTGGTGGAGGCTCTGCCACCAATGGGCCAGCCGATCAAAACGGTGAAGGCCCATCCGTGAAACAGGAACAACCCACCTGGGCCAAGCGCCTGCAACGTAAGCAGCAACTCACTCATGCCGCCACTACCGTCGCGCACACATTGCGCGGTGGCGACGGCGGTGGCTCGGGTTCCGGCCCCAGCCTGCGTGATTCCGACTCATAAGGAGAGGTGACCATGCGATTCAAACGACCGCAGGTGCGTTATGCCGATACGCCGCAGCCTGCCACCCCGTACCAATCCACCGCCCAGGCATGGGACGAACGCATCGGCTCGGCCCGCGTGCAGGCGAAGAACTGGCGGCTGATGGCTTTCGGTTGTCTGGTGCTCGCGCTGTTGATGGCGAGCGGCCTGGTCTGGCGTTCGGCGCAGTCCATCGTCACGCCCTACGTCATCGAGGTGGATCAGGCCGGCCAGGTTCGTGCCGTGGGGGAAGCGGCCACACCGTACAAACCCAACGATGCGCAGACCGCACACCACCTTGCGCGCTTTATCGGTCTGGTGCGCTCGCTGTCCATCGACCCCATCGTGGTGCGGCAGAACTGGCTTGATGCCTATGACTACACCACCGACAAGGGCGCGGCCGTGCTCAACGACTACGCCCGCACCAACGATCCGTTTGCCCGCATCGGCAAGGAGTCGGTGACGGTGCAGATCACCAGCGTGGTCCGTGCCAGCGACACGTCATTCAACGTTCGCTGGACGGAACGCCGCTACGCCAATGGCGCGGCTGCCGGGCTGGAGCGCTGGACCGCTGTGGTGTCCATCGTCCTGCAAACCCCGCGCAGCGAAGAACGCTTGCGCCGTAACCCGCTGGGCATCTACATCAATGGCCTGGCGTGGAGCCGTGAACTGGATTCTTCTGAAGGAGTAAAGCCATGAATGTGGATTTCAGTAAATGCACGTTGCCGTTGATCTTACTGGCCCTGGCGGGTTGCGCTACACAGGGCAAGCCAGCGCCGCGTATCACGCTCGATGAACCCGTCGCGGCCCAGATGCTGGCCGAACCACCTAAGCCTATCGAAGTGGTCGCCGTACCCGAGCCGCTGGCGCTGCCGGCACAGTTGAAACCGTTATCCGAGGCCGACGAAGCAAAGCCTGCGCCGGAATCGGCTGACGAAAAGGTGCGCGTCTCGCGTGCCAATCAGGAGGCCCGCATCGCACCAACCCGCGAGGGTTACATCAATGCGATTCAGGTCTGGCCATTCACCGATGGCGCGCTTTATCAGGTCTATGCCAGTCCGGGCCGCGTGACGGTGATTTCCTTGCAGCCGGATGAGGAACTGGTGACGGTGGCGGCTGGCGACACCGTGCGCTGGATAGTGGGCGACACGTCCAGCGGCAGCGGAACCGATCTGCGCGTCAATGTGCTGGTCAAGCCGATCCGCTCAGGGTTGAAAACCAATCTGGTCATCACCACCAGCCGCAGGACGTACCTGATCGAGCTGACCTCGACCGAAAAGGCGTGGATGGCATCGGTGTCTTGGGACTATCCCAAGGACCGCATGCTGGCTTTGCAGCGCCAAGCACAGGCGGCCAGTGCTGCCGCCCCGGTGGACGCGGGCCTGTCGCTGGAAAACATTCGCTTTCGCTACGTAATTACGGGCAGCAATCCGTCCTGGAAGCCGCTGCGCGCGTTCGATGACGGCGAGAAAGTCTATATCCAGTTTCCGGGTGGTATCGCCCAGGGCGAGCTACCGCCGCTGTTCGTCATTGGCCAGCAGGGAGATGGCCAACTGGTGAACTACCGCTTCCGCTCGCCGTACTACATCGTGGATCGGCTATTCGGCGCGGCTGAGCTGCGCCTGGGGGCCGACAAGGGCGATGTGGTGCGCATTGAGCGCACCGATGGCGTGGCGCGGAGGAACTGACCATGAACCAAGACAATCCCGCTGATGTTCCGGTGCCGGACGTGCCGCCCAAGGCGGCCCCGGACACCGTGGCACTGCGCGCTCAACCACGGTCAGTCACCCGCTTGAACAGACGCATGCTCGCTGCGCTTTCTGGCAGTTTGGCGGTCGCCGTACTGGGGGCACTGATGTGGTCGCTGCAACCGCAGCGGCGTGGGGCCAACGAATCCACCGAGCTTTACAACGTGGATCGCGTGTCACGTTCCGAAGGACTCGACCAGCTTCCCTCCGATTATTCCAAGCTGCCGCCGACCTTGCCATCCAGTGTGCCTGAACTGGGTCCGCCGCTGCCGGGCGACTTGGGGCCGGCCATCGTGAAGTCGCAGCAGCCGGCGATGGCTGGCTACGCGCCACCCGGCCACGACCCGACCGAGGCGGAACGTCTGGCGCGCTTGAAGGAAGCCGAGGAAGCGGCGGCTTCGTCGGTGTTCTTCCGCACGGGTACGCAAACAGCCGCGCCGGTGGCACAGTCGCAGGTCAAGGCCGCGTCGGGCTTTGCTGCTAATGCGGCCTTCGACCCGCTGGCGGCTGGCCCTGCTTCAACGGCGGCTCAGCCAACCGATCCGACCGCCGTGCAGAACCGGCAAGACCAGAAAGAAGCCTTCCTGGCTGGCGGTTCTACGCAACCCCGTAATTCCGGCAACCTGCAAATGCCAGCCTCACCGTACCAGGTCATGGCTGGCACGGTGATAGCCGGAGCGCTGGTGACGGGCATCAAATCCGACCTGCCGGGCGATGTGATCGCCACGGTGACGGAGCCGGTCTATGACACGGCCACTGGCAAGTTCCTGCTGATTCCGCAGGGATCGCGCATTCTGGGCAAGTACAACAGTCAGGTGAGCTATGGTCAGAGTCGTGTACAGGTGATGTGGAACCGAATCATCCTGCCGGATACGTCCTCGCTGACGCTCGACAACCTCGTAGGCACCGACACGGCGGGCTACGCCGGTCTGGAGGATAGCGTCGATTGGCACTGGGATCGTATCTTTGCTGGTGCCGTCATGACCACCTTGCTGGGCGTCGGTGCCGAGTTGGCTGCCCCGGAGAACCGCCAGGACGGCGATCGGATCATCATTGCTGGGCGTGATGGCTTGCAAGATTCGGTGAATCAGGTCGGGCAGGAGATGACGCGGCGCAACCTCAACATCCAGCCCACGTTGACCGAGCGTCCCGGCCTGCCGGTGCGGATCATCGTAAACAAGGATCTGGTGCTGCGGCCATATCAGCCGCTGTTCTTCAACTTACGTTGAGCTCAACGTAAGTTGAAGAATGTTGAGTCCATTCATATGTGGAGCAACCAAGCTGGGGCGGCATTCGTAGGTGAGTGCGGCTGCATCCACTCCACATATGTACGCTGGGCCGGCGTACCGTTTCTTGTCCATCCACCACATCGAAGGAAGGACATCATGGAAACGACCTTGCCCAGCAACACGCGCGCTCTCTTGGCGCGATCATGTTTCCCAGAGGAGATGGCCACATTTGCCGATTGGCTGGCGGCCGAGCACTACACGCCTGGTTCCTCACACCGCCATCTGACACAGTTGGAGCAGGCTTTACCGCTGCTACCCCAGCCGTCATGCACGCAGGAGCGCTTGCACCAAGCATTCGCCCTCGTCGGCTCTGGGGTGCCCAGCCGACCCGACAGGTTTCGCAGCACCGAAAGGCTCTACGGCAGGTTTCTCACGGCCTGCGGTCGCCTGGACATGCCTGGGAGCGATGATCCATTCGCCGACCTGCGCGCGGCCTACGACGACTATCTGTACCGTGTCCGCGGTCTGACGGCTTCGTCGCGCGTGTACCACCGCGCCACGGTCGGGGATTTCCTTCAGCGCAGTTCCGCCGCAGCGCAGGGGCTACCGGAGTTGTCCGCTCAGGACATCGCCCAGTATGTTGCCCTGCGCAGCCGCCAGATGTCCCGCGCGTCCCTGCAAGGCACGATCGGCCGTTTGCGTGGTTTCCTGCGTTACTGCCACGAGCACGGTCATCTCGCCAAGGATCTCAGCGTGGGCATCGAAGCACCGCGCCTCTACCGCGACGAGATGCCGCCGCAGGCCCTGGATTGGAACCTGGTGCTGCAACTGCTGCAGTCGATCGACCTGGACAGCAAGGCGGGACGCCGCGATCACTGCATCCTGCACCTGATGGCCTGCTACGGGCTTCGCCCTTCGGAAGTCACATCCCTGCGCCTGGACTCGATCGACTGGGATGCATCTACCGTGCGCGTCGCACAGCGCAAGACCCGATCCGATCTGCTGCTGCCGCTGATGCCCCAGACGTTACAGATGCTCGGTGACTACCTGGATCGCTTCCGACGCGCGCAGGGCGACGCTCATCCGCAGTTGTTCCTGCGGGTACGCTGCCCTGGCGGCCCGATGGCCAGTGGTGCCATCAGCTACATCTTCGAAACGCGCGTGCGGCAGTCTGGATTGCCGATGGGCGGGCACCACGTCTACCGGCTTCGACACACCTTCGCCATGCGGCTGCTCACCCAGGGTGTGGGCGTCAAGGCCATTGGCGACCTGCTCGGTCATCGCAGTATCGAGAGCACCAGCGTCTATCTGCGGCTGGACACCTGCATGCTGCAGGACGTGGCGCTGGAAGTCCCCGGAACAGAACGCCAAAGAGGTCGCCATGTGCAATGACCTTCGCCTTGCCAACTGGGATACCGCAGTGTCGGATTTCCTGCAGAGCCGCCGCGCATTGGGTCGCTCGTACAAGAAGGAAGAGCCGATCCTGGGTAGCCTACGGCGCTTTCTGGTGCAGCAGGATGCTTGCGATCTCGACCAGGTGCTCTTCGATCAATGGCGTGCACGGTCAGGACGCCGCAACCTGAACACACAGGCCATCCATGACCAGACGGTCTTCAAGTTCTGCCGCTATCGCCGTCGCAGTGATCCCGCTTGCTTCATGCCGGCCCGGGAAGAACTGGCGCGTGGCCAGCCCACGGCGTTGCCCACGCTCATTGCGCCGGAGCAGGTCGAATGCCTGCTGGCGCATGTTGCCATGCTGCGACCGAACAGCAACTCGCTGCTGCAACCACAGACCATGCGCCTGGCCATCGTGCTGTTGTACACGGCAGGATTGCGGCGGGGCGAACTGATTCGTCTGACGCTGGGCGATGTGCAGACCCGACCCGGCGCTCTTTGGATACGCGAGTCGAAGTTCCATAAGTCGCGCTGGGTGCCGCTGTCCGCCAGCGCCCAAGGGGAACTGCAAATCTATCTGGAGGCTCGCCGGCAGGCTGGCTGCAACCTGACGCCAGGGGCGTCTTTGCTGTGCTCTGGTCGATCGCGCGGCTATACCGGACGCAGCATCTACCAAGCTCTCAAGCGCCACCTGCGCGATGCCGGCATTCACGATGAGCATGGTAAATCGCCACGCATCCATGACTTCCGCCACAGCTTTGCCGTCGCAGCATTGCTGCGCTGGTACGAGGCGGATGCGGATGTCCAGGCCAATCTACCCAAACTCGCGCTCTACATGGGACACGTGTCGATCACCTCGACCGCGTACTACCTGCGCTGGATGCCAGCGGTCATGGAGCGTGCATCCGAACGATTCGCACATGCATGCGAAGACGTGATAGCAGGAGGTGCAGCATGAAGCCACGCCAACCCACCGAACTGGGCCGTGAACTGGTCAGGTTCTTCGAGGAGTTCCTTCCCGGTCAGCGTGGCCTGAGTTCGAACACCGTGCGCAGCTATCGCGACGCCGTGGTGCTATTGCTGCAGTTCTTGTCCCGCGACACTCAGCGACCCGTCGAGCGACTGGAGATCGCGGACCTGAGCGCCGAGCGGGTGCTCCGCTTCCTCGACTCACTGGAGAACGAGCGCGGCAACGGTATCGCCACGCGCAATGCCCGGTTTGGCGCGATCCACGTCTTTGCTCGTTTCCTGGCCTATCGATTGCCGCAACACCTGGGAACCCTGCAACGGGTGATCGGTCTACCGTTCAAACGTGGTGACCGCGAACAGCCCATCGAGTATCTGCAGCGCGACGAGATCGAGGCGTTGCTGCAGAGCATCGACCGCAGCAGTGCACTGGGACGGCGGGACTACGCCTTGTTCGCCCTGATGTTCAACACTGGTGCTCGCGTGCAGGAAGTGCTCGACCTGCGGCGCTGCGACGTGCGGCTGGAGGCACCGCCTCAAGTGCGGCTGCATGGCAAGGGCAGCAAGGTGCGGCTGTGTCCGCTCTGGCCGGCTATGGTCAAGGTGCTGCGGACCTTCATCGACGAGTCTGCCGCAATGGATGGGAATCCATCCGATGCACGGCTCTTCGTCAATGCCAGGGGAGGCCCGCTCACGCGCTTCGGTGTGCGCTACCTGCTACGCCGCTACGTAGCCAGCGCGGCGCAGGCCACCCCTTCGCTGCAAGACAGAGACATCCATCCGCATTCGATCCGGCACAGCACAGCGATGGCATTGCTCAAGTCGGGCGTGGACTTCGCCACCATCAGCCAGTGGCTGGGCCATTCCGGCCTGAACACGACGATGCGCTATGCCAGGGCCGACATGGATCTCAAGCGGCAAGCCATCTCCCAGGTGTTCCCGGACGCGCTCACCCCGCCGCCGAACGCAGGTCATTTCCGCTCAACCGGCCGCGACCTGCTCGGTTGGCTGCGGCGGATGTGATGGCGATATGTGGAGCAAACAGACCATGCAACCCGCCACTTCCCAAGGACCGTGACATGACACTGCACATATCCGTTCACTCAACATTCTTCAACCGAGGAACTTCACGATGAGCACAACGCGCAAGCTGCGGCTGGGGCCGCTGCCCAAGACCGAGACCGTCAAGCTGACCTTCGCATGCGCGGCCAGCCTCAAGGCCGACCTCGACCGTTACGCTGCGTTGCACGCGCAAACTCACGGCGAGGCTGTCGATGCGGCCACACTGATCCCGCATATGCTGGAAGCGTTCATGGCGGGGGATCGGGGATTCAGAAAGGGAAGCGGGGGTAAGGCTGTTCCCCCGAAACCGAGTTGACGATGGCACTGAAATCACCTATCGAGGTGTCCGGAATTAGTTGACCACTACATTTGGCTGCGTATATAAGCCTCCTGGTTCATCAGTAGCTCGCAACGCGCAGCCCAAAAGCTGCGCGCGTTGGTCGTTTTGGATGAGTGGAAAGGGTTTGGACTATGACGAGATAAGCCAATCGCCCACTGACGATCTTCCCCGATGCAGTGTGCCCCGACTTTCTCTCTCGACGCTCTTATGTGGCTCCTAGCCCGCATGGATGCAGTTCTGCGAAGCGGCCGGTATCACACTAACCTACAGTCCCATATACGCTTTCAAACTCCCCGTGACTTTAGGAGGGACTTGACGCAGGCCTTTTTTTATGGGTTGATCAGCTGGGTCACCAGGGTGGTTTGCGTGCCGGCTTCC
>CALMPB010000145.1 GCA_937871985.1 uncultured Burkholderiaceae bacterium | reverse complement strand
CGCACGCCCCAGCCGGCGTCACGCAACTGGCGCGCCGCCTCGCCCCCAACGCCGCCCGTGGCGCCCAGCACCAGCGCGGTGCCCGGCCGGCTCGATTCGATCATCGTCATGGTCATCTCCCGTGAATCCATGGCGACCATTCTGGCGCGGTGGCCATACGAAATAAATTGCCGAACTTCGCCCTGCGGCTATACATTTCTGCATGACCAAACCGATCGGCTGGGAACTCTATCGCAGCTTTCTCGCCGTGCTCGCCGAGGGCTCCCTGTCGGGCGCCGCGCGGGCGCTGGACATCACCCAGCCCACCGTGGGCCGCCACATCGTGGCGCTCGAACGGGCCCTGGGCCAGGTCCTGTTCACCCGCTCGCAGACCGGCCTGCTGGCCACCGATGCCGCCTTGGCCCTGCGCGGCTACGCCGAAGCCATGCACAGCCATGCCGCGGCCCTGGAACGCGCGGCTGTCGCGCAAGGCCCCGGTGTCGCCGGCACCGTGCGAATCTCCGCCAGCGAGGTCATCGGCATCGAGGTGCTGCCCCCGGTGCTGGCGCGCCTGCGCCGCGAACACCCGCGCCTGACCCTCGAGCTGGCCCCCACCAACCGCGTGCAGAACCTGCTGCTGCGCGAAGCCGACATCGCCGTGCGCATGGCGCCGCCGAAGCAGGACCAACTGATCGCGCGCCCGGTCGGCCATGTCGACATCGGCCTGTACGCGCGCAAAGACTACCTGCGCCGCTGCGGCACGCCCGCCACGCTGGCCGACCTGGCCGGCCACACGCTCATCGGCCATGACGCCGAAACCCCCTTCCTGCGCGGCGCCGGCAAGCGCCTGGCGGTCCCCTGGAGCCGCGACCGCTTCGCCCTGCGGGCCGACAGCGACCTGGCGCAACTGGCCCTGATCCGCGCCGGCGCGGGCATCGGCTTCTGCCAGGTGGCGCTGGCCCGCCGCGACCGCCAACTGGTGCCCGTGTTGCCCGACCATGTGTCATTCCAGCTCGAAACCTGGATCACCATGCACGAAGACCTGCGTGCCAGCCCGCGCTGCAAAACGGTGTTCGACGCGCTGGTGCAATGCCTGCTGGCCCATACGGGGGCAGCGCGCTGATACCGACGGCCAGGCTCCGTGCCGATGCGACATGCCGCCGGGATTCGGTCTGACGTTCGGATATACTGTTCATTCATACAGTAATCCGACCGCAAGGGAGCCTCACCCCATGACCAGTCTGATCAATTCCCCACCCAGCCGCAGCATCTGGCTCAGCGCCTTCCCGCGACTGGCCGGCGTGAAGAATGGCGACTACCTGCCCCTGCGGCGGCTGCAGGAAGCCACCGGCCTGGATGGCGGCCAGAAACTGCGCGACGTGCTGGCCGCGGCCGAACGCGAAGGCCTGCTGCTGATCGATCGCGGCGCCACGCCCGCCAGTTACCGCGCCACCTACGCGCTCGAACGCCAGGTCACGCTGTTCGCGGCCGACTAGCCCGCGGCCCGTGGCGATAGAGTGCTAACGATCCCTTGCAATGCTGTTACATCTCGGGAAATAGAATTCCCCGAAGCGCACCCTACGGAGAAAAACATGCAAGAAGACACCGCCAAGCCCGAACCCACCCGCCGCCGCTGGCCCTTCGGCTACGGCCAGGAAGGCTGAACCGGCGCCTGCCCTTGCCGGGGGCGTGTCCGCAGCACGCCGCACGCAGGTTGTCACAGGCAACGGGAATCGCTAGTATCCGCGCACACCCACCGAGCCTTCGCCATGCCCCAGGACACCAGCCATCTCATCACCGACGCCGCCGCCCTGCAGGCCCTGTATGGCGAACCAGGCGAAGCTTCCCTGAAAAAGGAAGTGGACCACGTCCACCCGCACTACCGCGCCTTCATCGAAGCCGCACCGTTCGCGGCACTGGCCACCTCGGGGCCCGACGGCCTGGATGTGTCGCCACGCGGCGATCCCGCCGGCTTCGTCGTGGTCGAGGATGAAAAGACCCTGCTGCTGCCGGACCGGCGCGGCAACAACCGCATCGACAGCCTGCGCAACATCCTCGCCGAACCACGCGTGGCGCTGCTGTTCCTGATTCCGGGCGTCAACGAAACGCTGCGCGTGAACGGCAGCGCGCGCATCAGCGTCGACCCGGCGCTGCTGCAACGGTTCGAGATGGACGGCAAGCAGCCGCGCTCGGTCCTGATCGTCGACGTACAGAAAGTGTTCTTCCAATGCTCGCGCGCCCTGCTGCGCTCGCGGCTGTGGGACCCCGCCACCCAGATCCCGCGCACGGCGCTGCCCAGCGTCGGCCGCATGCTGTCCGACCTGACCGCTGGCACCTTCGATGGCGTGGCTTACGACCGCGACCTGCCGGCGCGGGTCGCCAGCACGTTGTACTGAGACGCGCGGTTCCATGAGCCTCGTCGGCATTTTCGTGCTGGTCCACGGCATCGTCCTGCTGCCCTTCCTGGCCTGAAGGTTCCCGCGCCGGGCAACCTGGCGGGGGGGCGCCGCGCCCCCTCTGCCTCAGCTCCACCGCCCCGCCCCGGCCCGATACAATCACGGGCATGAATTCCGCAACACAGACCACCGCCGCCGAGGCCCACGCCGGCCATACTCCCATGATGCATTAGGCTGTTCCATAGAGCGACTTAAAGGCATTTCCACAAAGTTACGCCAAACATTACGCTGGACGGCTGCGCCCATCATGATCAGAGACGCAGACCCACAGCAGGAATGACCGACCAATGAAGATATCCTCAGGCGACTACGAAGTTTTCAGCTCCGGCCATGTGAACAGCTTCAAGAGCAACCCACTGCGATTCGATGTGCTCGATGACGACTCGTTCATCGTCTCATTACATTTTGACTTCGATTCCAAGCTCACCGGGTCACGCATTGACATTCGCGCGCGAGGCATCAAGGAGGCGGTGATCACAATGACCAACCCCACCTTTGGAACGGGCCCGAGCGCTCCAATCCCCATCGGGATGATCAACGACAAGAAAGCGTATTTTGCTTTCAGGGTATTCGTTGGAGGGGGAGAAGAAAGCTCGTTTGGAGTTTCGTACACTGTCTTCTTGGGGCCAGAAGCCAATGGCTAAAACAGGGATCAACCTCAACGACCTCAATAGTGTCGACGTCGACGTCGCAAAGGGCGTATTGAACAATGACCTGGAAGGCGCAAAACTTCGTGCTCAGACCCATCAAACTCTAATAACCACGCTGGGCGGCCCTGGGGTTCTTGGCTTCATCATCGTCCTGCTACTCGTTGTCGGAGGCATATGGCTCATGTTAACGAAAGACAGATTTCAGGATGCGATGGACTTCTGGAAATTGGTCTTCCCGGGAATCACAGCTTTTCTCGGTTATCTGTTCGGAAGGAGTAGCAAGAGCTGACTCCGGGAATCTGACCGAGGAAAATGGATGTGCAGCCACTACCAGACCCTGACGGACGCCGAGCTACTGCCCGGATGCCTTGAAGCCCAACTGTGCTAAATTCACGCCGCCATTGGTGGACTTGCCGGAACACCGCATCGGCACCACGCCCCAGCCCCCTCACGGGTTGGGGCGTTTTCATTTCGAAAACCGGCTTATCGCCCTCGCCCCTTTGCCATCTCCAAAGTGCCACAACGTAACCTCTGGTAAATTTCAGCCCAAGGTTGACTCAATAATCGAGGTATGACGTGGCACTCCAGCGAGAACGCATCCTGATTTTAGCGAAGACATACCCCTCACCCAGCGCCAGCTACATTGAGACCTCCTGCGTTGCCGGCATCAATTCAATGGGTCAAATGCGGCGTTTGTTCCCGGTCCCCTTTCGCCTGCTGGATGATGAACAACAGTTCTCTAAGTGGCAATGGATTGAAGCTAATGTCGAAAAGGCACGCCGAGATCACCGGCCGGAGAGTTTTAGGATCGACGTTGGCACCCTGGAATGCCGAGAAAAGATCGCGCCCTCAAAAGAGTGGCAGAAACGGCGAGAATGGATCGACCGCCTCCCCCAGTTCCAGTCCTTTTCGGAGTTGGAACATTGGTCTACCGAAACGAAAGGCTCGCTAGCTTTGCTTCGACCAACGGAGTTGAAAGCTCTTGATATCGTCCCCGCACGGAAAGCCGACTGGACCGAAGAGGAAATTTCCAAGCTGACACGCGCCCAGAACCAGGGGAGCTTGTTAACTGAACCGGAGATCCGAGGGGAGATAGCGATGCTCAACAAGCTGCCACGCGACTTTTACTATCGGTACACCTGTCCAGATGGCAATGAACGACGCCACAAAATAGTGGACTGGGAGGCGGGCCAACTCTATCGACGTTGCCTGAAAGACTATGGTTTGGAATGCGACGACATGTTCAGGCAAAAACTCCTGAACTCAATGCTGTCTAAGGACATGATGTTGCTTATGGGAAATCAACAGCGTTTTCAAGACCAATGGCTAATCATCAGTCTGATCTACCCGCCTAAGCAAACGCCCACGAATCAGTACGCCCTGTTTTGACCGGCAAGCCCGCAGTGATGTGCCTCACCTTTGATCCAGATACAGCGGAAACCGCCGCAGCGACCATCGAACGGTGACAGTAGTTATGATCAGACTCAAAGCAAAGTAGCGCGCAGTTGGAGGTCGTGGACAACGCAGCCAATTCGGCTATCGCCGTCTCCTGCGAATTTAGATAGCGCAGAAACCCCTTTTTGTATCGCGACCAGTCTCCGTCTGCTTTGTACTGATTTCTAACATCTTTCGGGCATCCTAGAGCCGCAATATGCATGTACTCGAAACCCGACAGATTCACTGCCGCCCTCAGCGCCGTCTTAGAAAAGCCCGGCTTACGCGAAAGTGGCATCTCGCGAATATCCACTAGGGTCTCTATGCCATGATGGGCAAGCAGAGCGAGGAACCGAGCCAAATCGATTCCCTCGTAGCCAATGGTGAAGATCATGATTACATTGCTCGTATATACGTAGCCGAAGTGTAGCCGCAATACCACTCCACGCCCGAAATCCCCTTGCGGCCACCAGGTGTTAGGGGCTGCACCACAGCGAGCCCGCCCACGTTTAGCCACCGCACAGGCGGCTCCAAGCCTCGTTGCGCTCGAGTACTTGGCGTCTGACCAGCGGCGGTGTTCGGTCGACCTCCGCACCCGATTCGAAATAGATCGGCCGCGCATGGTCGCAATACTTAACGCCCACCCTGGCCGGGGCCGCGCACCCAGCCAGACTTGAGCCGATCAGAAACAGCGTCATCATCCATACGGGCCACTTCATCCTCCACATTGCGCACCTCCTGGCGGGCCTTCGCCGCCTGTTCGTTAATTCGGTCGTTACGCTCCTGGCGCTCATCCGCGCGGCCAGCGCTGCGCCCGCGCAGGTAGACCAGCACCACTGCGGCAACGGCCGCCGCCGCGGCGACGACGTAGCCCCATATCCGTTGCATGAATGCGGGCATGGTCAAACCTCCACCGCAGCCGTGGCCTGGGCATACAGCGCCGGCCACGTCTTCGGATGAGGTCGCCCTGGCCGCCAGGTCCGCAGGTACAGCGCCCATCCCGCGTCAGCGTCGCCAATAGCCGGCAGCGCCTTGGGATCGGTCCACAGCAGCAGCCGCGCCACTCCGGCCGCCAGCACGTCGTCATATTCCAGCGCCGAGTAGATCGCGTCCGGGTCACAAGCCACACTGCGGGCCTTGCACAAGGCCGCCAAGTGGCCCTTGCTCGCCGCGTGCAGGAACACTCCCCACACTCCGCCACGGCTCGCGCGGGTGCCCTTCTCGAACTGCCAGAAGCCCCGCGCCGGCCCGCCGATCTGCTGGCGGTGCGTGAATCGACTTTCCTGCAGGCCAATCGCCAACAGCATGACTCGCGCCGCCGTCGTGGCCATGCGCGTCGGCAGCAGCGCCAGCGCAGGGCTGACGGCGGTATCGATGATCTTCCTCAGATCCATGGTTCAGCCCTCCCCGCCCGACCGCAGGCCCAGCAGCTTGGCCCGCACTTCGGCGAGCCATTGCAAAAGCCCCTTTTGCCGCATGCTCGCCATCCAGCGCATGTAGGCGCCCAGCACCCACCACGCCGGCAAGCCGGCAAGCAGCATGCTCGGCCCCAGGACATAGAACTTGGCCAGCAGCGCGTCGTCGGATCCGGCGCCATGGTGGGCCAACCAAGTCATGGCATCCATCAGGCCCGGCTTCCAGGCGATGACTGCGCCGGCCAGGGCCGGCCCAAACATGAAGGAACACGCGACCGTGCAAACGGTGCGAACGGTGAATTCCCGCGCGGTGCGGGGCGGCATGATCAGCAGCCCAAGCATTGCGGCCACGGCGGCGGGAATACCGTAAGCCATTGCGACCTTCAAGGCCGCCAAGCCACCCAAACCGGTGGAACTGGGTTCCATTCGCATACTCCCTTGATGGGTTCGCATTGCTGCCCTCCCGTTGTGTGGACAAAAAAAACCCGCCGAAGCGGGGGATTGAGATTGCGTGCAGCTAGAAGCCAGTCACGTCCACGACCATCATGGATGCATTCAAGTTGAAGTACTGCCATCCACACTGGCCATCCGGACACACCGAATACGACGCTGACACTGTCACCTGCCCCGCCTGGATAACGTTGCCCGAGGTTCTATACCCGTAGGCCGTAGCCAAGGCGAGGAAAGGCACGTTAGGCGGTGGTTGAGGCCCCACAGGCGCATTCACGCTGGAATACACGGGGCAAGGCGCACAAACGGCGTAGGATCGGCCCGATGGCAAGGTCCAGGAGCGCCCAGACATATCCGTTATTTGGCCCATCATCGCCAACCTGAAGTACTTCAGGTTGCTATCAAAAACCAACCTTCCCTGCGCATTGAAAAGCTGGACAATGCCGCCGGCCGATTGCACGGCGTGCGGCAGATGAAACAGAAAATAGTCGAAACTCGTACTCGGCTCGTCCGTAGCCTTGTACATGGTGAAGCGGTAGATTGAGGACGAGGGCCTGGATATCGAGACAAGCGCCACGTAGAACGACGACCGAATCGCCAGAAGAGGCATTGCCCCATCTGCACTGCTGTAATCAATGGTCACCACATTCCCGGAAAAGGAAGCCGTCCCCTTGGTTGCAAGCACCAGGTTGGAATACTCATCATCAATGAGCACCGACCCGCTGTCGTTTAGAACTTCGATCAGAGCCATTCAGTAGATTCCGTAGATAAGGGTGGCCTCGATGGCGCTGCTGGCGCTTCTTGCCCCCCACGAGATTGTTCGACCCTGGCGGCTAATCGTCGGCAGAACACCCTGAAACAGCGGCGTCACCGACTTTGGAACAACGTAAAACCAAACGTCGGAATACGCCGGCCCTCCCACCACGACAGAACCAGAAGCCGCACCCATGGCCTTCTCGCCCAAGTACTTGGGAATCCGGGCCGACAGATCAAATTGCAGGCTGCCGTCGGCGTTAAACAACTGAAAGATCGGCATCAGACTTGGATCCTTATGCGAAGCGTTCCGTTAGCGTCGTACCAGAGACTCTGCGTGTTGTTCTCCACGCGCCGCCCCCCGCCCCCAACGCCGTTGTTCTCAAAGGCACCGCTCTTACTCCAGCGCCATCCCAGTTGACCAGCAACGAAGTTGTTGGACTGGATGTACTCGCCTATCTTGGCGCTGGTGATGGTCCCGTCTTGTATGAACGCCGAGCGGATGAACGTCTGACCGTTTTCGATAGCAAACGGCGTGGATATCACCCCATCCACCAGGTTGATGAGCGCAAGTCGGTCGGCCAGGAACAGCACCTGAGTTTGCATACCCTCCGGCGTGTTCTCGACACCCACGCCCATGCCCGCGGCGTACAGCTTGCCGTCCGGCCCAGTGGACTGCGCCTTGATGCTCACCATCGCATTGAGGCCGTCCTGCACCTCCTTGATCTGCGTTGCCGCGCCCCCACCGGACGTGATTTCTTCTTGCAGATCCTCGCCAAGCATTGACTTCTCAATCTTGCCGCCAATCTGGTCAAGAATGGGCCCAGCGTCATCGCTGGCCTGGCCCCGGGCACCCTGGCCAGAGGCGGGGGGATACCACTCGCCCGCTACACCGTTCTTGTCAACCAGCCGCGCCCAGAACCACAACTCCTGGCCTGCGCGCAGGCCCAGCAGCGTGTGCGTGTTCTGCGGGTAGGCGAAGACACCTAGCGGGATGGCCGATTCGAAGCTGGAATTCTGCGAGTAGTAGATTTCCGTGCGCTCGATGATCGACGGCCCAGGCGGCAATCCCCAGTCCAACTGAATCGCAAACAGCAGGCCCTTGGCTATCAGGCTCGTCACCACAGGAGGCGGGCCGACGATGCCGTCCAGTTGCGTCAGCGTGGAGGTGGTCCAGATCGAGGCCACGCCCAGCGAGTTCAACGCCCGCACACGGAACGTGTAACCGCCGGCATAGATGTTCGGCACCTCCACCCGCGTGTAGCCGGTGCGCGGCAGGTTGATCCAGTCCGAGTTATCCCGGCGCCACTGCACCTCATAGGCCACTGCGCTATCGGGTGCCTTCCATTCGAATACGGCGGTGTGATTCGCAATGCCCTGGCTGACAATGTAGTAAGCGCTAATCGCCGGCTCCGTGGGCGGCGATTGCACCCCAGGCGGCACCACCGAAATCGGCGGGCTGTCCAGGCGCGTGCCGAAGTCCACATTATTGAACTTGCTCGGCTCGTGCTGAATCGCCGATACATCGGCCTGCAGCCCGTCCTTGCGCCTGATATTCAGGACACGGAACGTCTGCGCCGACAGCGCCTCAGATTCCAGCGTCCAGATGCATTCAGGCTCCGGCACCTCGGAGAACGGCACCTGAACGTCGATGTGCATCGCCGTACCCGGCAGGCCAATGAGGTCCGCCGTCAGCTTCGTGGAGTCGTAGCTGTAGACGCCGCTGTCCAGCGTCAGCGGTTCACCCATGGCCGAGGTGACCACCCGGGTCTCCGACGTGCCACTCGGCAGGTTCACGGTCAGCCGGTCACCGGGACGGATACCCAGTTCAGCATCAACCACGATCCGGCTGGCGGTCGCCTCGCGGATGCGGCCACCAATACGCCGGCCAGCCAGATGCTGATCAGCGATGCGGATGATGCTGCCGGGCCGGATCTGGCAGTACTCCAGGCCGACCGTGAACGTAACGCCCCGCGTCTCCAGGTGGGAGGTCAGCAGCAACCACTTCCCGACCCGGTTGGCCTGACCACGCGAGGTGCAGCCGAACGCGGTTACCTCCAGTTGCTTGATGCCGTAGCGGGCGATGCCTTCGCGGTTCTCCACGTACTCGACCTTCTGGCGGCCCATGTCCGACAAGTCGCACCAGGACACCAGGGCGACCGTGTAGCGAGTGTTCAGCGCGGACCCTGTATAGGAGAACTTGCCGTCGATCACGTTGGCCGAGGAGAACGTATACACCGGGTCGCCCGGCATATCCGCCACCGCGATCACCGACGAATTCGCCCAGTACGCCATGCCGCGAAAGATCGACGCAAAGTCCTGCACCACCCGGTAGGCATCGGCCGCCGTCTGAAGATAGGCATTGCAGGTAAAGCGCGGCTCTTTCCCGCCAAACCCGTCGTCCACCAGTTCATCGCAATAGCGGCCGATCTGATACAGCCCCCACTTGTCCAGCCAACCGGCCGGAACACGCTCGCCCAAGCCATAACGATCATTACCCACCAGGTCGAAGAAGATCCAGGCGGGGTTGTCTGTCCATGCCGTCTTGAACGTTCCGTCCCAGGTGCCGGTGTAGGCACGCGTGTCCGGGTCGTAGTTGCTCGGCACTCGGATGATGCGGCCTTTCACGTCGTAGGCGCGCGTGGGCACGCTTTGGAACTGCGAGGCGTCGATCTTGATGCCGGCCACGGCCGACATGGGGTAACGCAGCTTGGCGTCGATGACTTCGGTGACCGCATCCACGAACGTGCGATCTGCAATGGTGTTGCTGTTCGCGTTCGGCGTGATGCGACGAACGCGAATGTTCCAGCCCTGCGAAGCGCCGGCCGGCACCTCGATGCGGTGCGAGCGCGCGTATCGCTGCGTCGTCTTGCCGTCGAACGCGCTGGCCAGCACCTGCTGGTAGGCGGCTCCGTCACGGCTTACGTCGATTGCGTATTCAACCCGATAGCCGTTGATATCGCCGTTCGACGTGTCGGCGCGGCTCAAGCCCTCGACGGCCAGGGTCACCCGTACGGCGGACAACTGGCGGTTGGTGAACAAGCGCACCCACGGCTGCGTGGCCTTCAGTTCGGTGTTGACGCCGATGGTGTTCTCGGACGCCGGGAATCCAGGCAACGGGTCTTGCCATTGCGTGCCAGTCCGGAAGTCAATCGACACATTGGAAAAGTTCAGCGAGCCGTCGGCGTTCGCAACGGGCGTACCGTTCAGGTATACATCGCGCAGTGCCCCTTCGAGGCCATGCACGGGGCCGTAGATCTCCCCTTCGCTCAACAAATCGATGACGCGGGCGTAGGCAATGCTGTGTAGGCTGTCCGGCGCCTCGCTCGGCGAGCGGCCGCCACCGCCGCCGCCCTTGCCGCCGCCATAGCCGATAATCGCGGCTTGGCCAGACACTGAAGGACGGCCATAAAAAAAGGCACCCGAAGGTGCCTTTCGATTCCTGCGATACCGTTGTTTCATGCCTGGTCTTCCGAGAATATGCCGGCGGAAATCGTCGCGCTGCCAATGATCATGCGCCCGTATAGAACCGGCACAGGGTTACCCTGCGCCGACGTGTTCACCGGGCCGTTGAAGTTGTAGGAAGCGCCGTTCTCCGGCCGATCCTCGGCACTCAAAGCCCGTTGCTGGGGCGAGAGCATTTGAACCACCCCTCCAAGGAACATCGACGCGCCGATCATCGCTGTTGCGCCGACAGCGCCTTGCGCCGCAAAGGCGGCGCCAACGCCGCCGGAATAGATCACTGCGGCCGCCACCAGGACGGCCCCCAACACCGTTTGGAACAACCCGGCACGCTTTCCACCCGCAGGCATCGGCGCAATGCGAATGTCGCTATCACCCACAGGGTGACCAAGCTCACCCTCGCGCAGGTTACGCCGCCCCATAAAGCAGGCGTAGGCCACGCCGTTTCCGGCGCTGGCGGCCATCGCTGCTTCAAAGCCTGGCACCAGCACGCAAAGGGCGCGGACAGCCTCTGCGGTGCTGTTGACTGCCAGCCTATGCACCCGGCCAAATTGCGCGCCCAGGCGCCCGTACAGCCGCACGATACGTAGTGTTTCGTTCATGCTTCACCCTTGATATCGCAGCACCAGGCGCGTTGCTTCGCCCCAATAGCCGCCGTATACCACCCGCTCAGACTGCCGGCCGTAAAGGTGGTGCAGCATCGCGTCCGGCACCGAGAACAGGCCCGGCGCTTCCTTCAGCCCTTCGGCGCCCAGGAACACGCCGGCGTGGTTGGCGCGGTTGGACCGGACCTGCATCAGGATCACGTCGCCTGGCGCCATGTCCTCGCCGGCTTGCAGCGGCCGGAATCCCGCCTCGGCGTAGTGGTCCATGTACAGGTCGCCTTCGCGGCCCGGCTCCCACCAGCCGTCATCCCGCTGGAAGTCCAGCAGCTCGATACCGCGCTCGCGCTTGTACCAATCTCGCACCAGGCTGTAGCAATCCAGCACGCCATGCGCGAACTGGCGGCCCAGCAAGGGGGCCTGAAAGCCCACCGGGGTAAAGCCCCGCACCTCGCCCGCCACCACGGCGCCGTCGTCGTCCTTGGCCACCGCCACGATGAACCAGGGAAGGTCCGTTGCCTCGCAGGCCACGCGGTCCGCTTCGCTCGGCGCCGGCGTCTCGTCGGGGTGCGAATGCACGATGGCCACGATCCGCCCGGTGTCTTCGGCCGCGGCGTAGTCGTCGGCAGCCAGCACGAAATGGTCGGCGCTGGCCGCCGTATTCCGGCACGGCACATACACCTCACGGCGCGCCACCATCACGACCAGCCCGCAGCACTCGCGCGGGTACTCGGCCACCGCATGGGCGCGGATGGCCTCCATCGTCTTCTTGCGCATGTCTATCCCCTGATCAGGTCGGCCGAGGGAAACCCGCCGAAGTTGATGACCTCATATTCGCCGAATCGCTTCTTGCAGTCCGACATGAGGCCCGAGCAGCGATCGCGCGCCGGATCCGTGACCGGGTTGCCGGCCAGGTCGAACATGCGGCTTCCGGTGTAGCCACAGTACGGGCCGCGGTAACCGCCCTTGCGCAGCCAGCCGCACACGCCGGCGATGATCGGCCGGCTGGGCAACTGCTGCCCGTCGAAGTCCAGGGCACTCGACAACTGGAATTCCACCACCTCGGCGGTTTCGGCCGTCTTCTGCTGCACAATCCAGACCTCCGGCGGCAACTCTTCGGCGGGGTTCGCCGTGGGGTTGCCTTCAGGGAAATTCTTGGCATCGAGATAGCTGCCCAGTGTGCGCCGCACCCGCACCCAGGAACCCACCAGGTCATCCAGCGCGATACACAGTGACGAGATGACGCCCGCAACCGGCTTGCTCTCGGCATCTGCGCCGATGTTGCCAACCGACAGCGTAGGCGTGGGCTGCTGGCCGTCGCCCACCTGTTCGAAGCCTTCAGCCGTGATAGCCCAGGGGTCGTACTGGTTGCCCTGCCACCAGATAGGGCCGACCTGGGTATAACCATGGAACCGCTGGAGCGTCCCGCCAATAGGCGTCGCATCCAACTCGTAGAGTTCGACCAGGTCGCCGACCTCCAACTTCTGGACATCTGCATAAATCCGCATTTTTCCCCCTATGCCTTCAACGTGGCCGCCAGGTGGAACAGGCCCAGGCGTTGGGCAAGCGTCAACCCCAGCACGTCCGCAGCTGCGTGAAGCATGGCGCTGCCCCATTCGAACGCCTGCAACTCGTCCCAGGCGCGACGGTAGTACGCTGGCGTGGCCGGATCATTCAGCAGTTCTTCGAAGGCGTCGAACAGCGTCCAGTCCGGCCGTCCCTCTTTCGGATATGGCGTGAGGCGCATCGCCTCGCGGCCCTGATAGCGCGAGACCGGCGCAGGGTCCGGCAAGGGCGGCTCGGGCATATCGTCCAACGACGCGGGCACTAGCGTGGGCGGCATATTAAGCAAGCCGGACTGCGAGCGGAATTCGTAGCGACCACCGACGTTTTCCGCAATCACGTCGCCATCGAATTGATAGAACGTGCCGGTTTCAGTGTCTTTGAAGGTCTGCATCACCGGTATTCCCTCCAGCTAGCGACATTCGTGTAAGACGATCCAGCGCGATAGGTGGCGCCCGGCGGGACGACAAACGACACGCCAATATTCCCGCCGCTGAAAGGGGTGTTGCTGATGGTCGCCAGCACCTCATTCAACACCCCGAATATGTATGCATTCGCCGCAGTAGCAAAGCCCTGGATGTAGACAACGATGGGGCGGCCGGTCGAGTTTGTATATATGACGCCCAAGGATCGAGTCCCAAGAACATCGATCAACGTTTGCTCATAGCCAAAGGCCTTCCCCTGAAGAGACTGAAACGCAGCATTCAACGCTGCATAGTCGCTAGCAAGTTGGGCGGCATCGGCTGCACCAGGATTGGTAACAGCACCAAATGCCTGTATGGTCCAAACGCCGGAAACGTTTGTCATTCGGGTTTCGTCACCAGTATTTGCAATCCACCTATACCCAAGTGAAGACTGCATCACAGTGCGCATCGTGGCTGTGGAAAGGTTCCCGCTAGTGAGGGCTGCCTTGCCGGTGCCATCCAGCAGCACGTTGGAGGCTTGCGAGAAATCGCTCACCTGGTAGCTCATCGGGCCAAGTTGATCCGGCTGAATCGCACCGGCCGTGCCAGCTGAACGTGCGCCATCTCCCCGCAAGGTAACTGCGGCAAAAGCACCGGAGGACATGCCGTTGTAGTCGGGCACTCGGATCGTGGTTGTGTCATCCCCCAGGGTGTAGCATCCACGCTTGAGCGGATCGGCCTGCCAATCGGCTTCGGACACCACCGGCACCGTGCCGGCCGCCACCATGGCAGCAAGATCGGGGAAGGTGGCGCGGGAGATGGTCTGACCATCGGCAGGAATTTGACCGGCAGGAATGGACGAGCGCAGCGGCCACCAGGCGACCGAGCCCACCGGAGGGCCTGTAGGAATCGGTGGAAGCTGACCAGCCGGCACCTTGCCGCCCGCGTCCAGTGTGGCGACACCGCCAGCCGAAGCCTTTTCGCTGGACTTGACCGCGTACTCCAATTGCTCCGCCGGCACCTGCCCATCAGCGTCGAGTGTTGCGACACCATTCGCCGCCCCCTTTTCCGTCAGAGGAATGGAGTCCTCGGCGGCCGGCAGATTGGCCGCCGGCACCTTCCCATCTTCGTCCAACGGGGCCACGCCGTTAGGCGTTCCCTTCTCCTCCACCGGGATGTAGTCGCCCGATTCTGGCAGATATACAGTAGGCACCTTGCCACCTTCATCCAGAGGCGCTATGCCCCCGGCTATCCCCTTTTGGGCCGAGGGCACCGCGGCATTCGCCACCACCTTCGCTTCGGCCGCTGCTTGTCCAGCTGCGCTAACCGCCTCCGCGGTCGATTCGATGGCGGCTTCAACCGCATCCACCGCTTCTTTCAAGCTGGAAAAGTTGGCGTTCGCCTTGGACATGCCATCTCGCAGAGGGTCGCCCGTGCCGTCGTTGGCCTGCAGGCCGACTTCGATGTGTTCCAGTTCTTGCATAGTCTCTACGGCACATGCCGCTGTGTGAAAGTGACCGAGATCGTGAACCAACCGCCCCCCATCGCGGCCAACTGATAGTCGCCCGCGCGGTACGACGTTTGGCTCCCCAGCGGCGCCGTCCATAGGAAAGCCCGAGTGGAGCCATGGCGGTCGAGAAAGTCCTTGATGGGCCGGATCTCTGACTCGCTGCCAAAGAACGACAGCGGCCAAGCTTCGGTACGGGTGTTTATCCCATCCCCGACGACCTGCTCATAGCCATCGCCGAACTGGGCGCGCAGGACCCGGAACTTCACTTCGGCCTGAGGATTCCGCCTGGGACACCACTGAAAGACCTCCAAATTGCTCATTGCCCCTTCCTTCCGTTGCGCTCGTTCCAGGATGCCCCGCCTGGCCGGTATGACTTCGCGATGAGAATCTGGCACCGCGCGTCGACGAATTGGCCCAGCTCGCGCCCAAATTGCTCGAGTCCCAGCGGTGCGTCCGTCTTGGTAGCCCCGTCTGCTTGGACGTAAACATTGACCTGGATGCTTGCCGAACCCGGGCCGCCTGCGCCTGCACCATGGGCTTGCACGCCGAGCCGACCGTCGGGACCGCGACGCAGCGGCATAATTGCCTCTGGCCCGGCCTCGGCGAACACGCCCGCCCCCTTCGCAAACTGGAACACCTGCGGCGTGTCGTACACCCTGCCAGAAAACGCAGACAAACCGGGGGATTGGTACACGTTTCCCTTTGCGTTGGCCGTCCAGCCATTCGACTGGATCAGCGCACCAATGCCGTCTCCGCCAGAGGCTTGAACCTGACTTGCCGCGGCTTCGGTTCCTGCGGCCGCTCCCGACGCGCTGCCCACGACAGCACCGACGATGCTGGAGAAAATCCCCATCGTCGCTTGGCGCGCGGCGATTCGGGCCAGGTCGGAAAGGACGCTTTTGGCGAAGTCGGAAAAATTCTGCTTTCCGCTGACCACAAACGAAGCCAACGCATCGCTCATTCCCTGGAACAAGTTGGTAAATACCTGCTGAGACTGCGCCATGACGTTCGCCGACGTGTCAGCCCAGTCATTCAGCGCCCGAATCGCACCGTTCTTCCAATCTCCCTGCAGGGCCAATCTATCCTGCATGTAACCGCGCTCGCGCTCGATTTGCGCCTGCATTGCGGCATCGATCTGAGCAATGCCCTGCAGGTACTGCTCGGACTCCAGCGCGCCCGCGCCACCTTCGCGCAGCATCTTGTCGGTAAACCCGTCTCGGATCCGGCGAAACCGATCCTGCGCTTGGTTGATCGCATCCACCAAGGCGCGCTCATTGCTGCCCAACGTCAGCGCGTTGTTCTGCCGGCTTTCTTGCAGCGAGCGAGTCTCGCTATAGTTGGCGATGTCCAACTGCGTGGCGCGCAAGGCACCGCGGATCTTGGCTTGGTACTTCTCGATATCGGTCGCTTCTTGCTGCTGCGACCTCGCGATCTGGGCCTCGAGTTCCTGCACCCGGCCGGCGTACCGCTCCCGCTCGGCGAGCTGCTTCTTGCCGCCAGCGATCTCCGCCTGCTTGCGGGCCATATCAAGCTCGTCGCCGAGGGCTGCTCGCTGGGCGGCCGCCCGCTTCCGGATGAACGCCTCTTCCGACAGCAGACCGGCCGCCCTTTTGCCTTCCAGCGCGGCCGTTTCAGCGCGCAGAGCCTCTTCGCGCATGCGCGCCTGCGCCTGCATCGCGGCCAGTTGGCCAGAGAACGAATTTTGCCCTGCACTAACAGCGTCCTTGTCCTGAAACTTCTTGCGGGTCTCTGCTTCGCGCTCCCGGATAGCCTTGGCCGATATCCGGTCATCCTCGGGGTCGACGGCTCGGATGGCCGCCTCAAGGCGCGCATTTTTCTCCAGCGCCTCGGTCAGCTGCCGAACCTTGTTGGTTTGCTTGTCGTAAGCATCCAGGCTCTTGGCTGCCTCGATAGCCGCCGCGTTCGCCGCGGCATTGAGCCCCTTGACCTGCGCAACGGCATCCGCCAGGCCCTTCTGATCCAGCGCGTCGCCCAGGGCACCCTCGGCATTTCTCACGCGCGCACGGCCAGCCTCGTTCAATCCGGCCGGCCCTGCATCACGCTGGCGCATCAACGCAATGTTCTCGCGCAGCGTGGCGATACGCGCTTCCAGCGGGTCCTGCTCCTGCCCCACCCGCTTCATTGACTCCCAGGCGCCGTCGACGGCGCCCTTCACGTCCCGCCACGCACGCTCGAGCACGCCCAGTTTTTCCGGCGCTTCAGTGCCCAGATAGTCGTGCAGGGCCCGCGAGGTCTCCTGCATGGCACCTTCGCGGTTGCCTGTCTCCTCCAGCGTACGGATATAGTCCCACTGAGCCAGGCTCATGAAGTTGAGCGAGCGGTTATGCTCCTCTGCCCACTTCGTCACCCCTTCGGGCATCTTGGCGAAATCCTTGGAGATTTCGTCCATGGCCTGGCCCGATGCCTTTTGGAATGCAACCATCGAGCTTGACATCCGCTGGATGGTGTCGGCCGAAATCTGCCCCGTCGCGACCAGCGCCTCAACTGCCTGCTGCGCCTTGCTGCGGCTTCCATTCTCACCAGCTGCGGCGGCGGCCATGCCTCGGATCTTCTCCGCCGTGACCCCCGCATAGTTGCCCGTCAGCTGAATAGTCCGATTCAGGCGTGAGGCGTCCTCGCTTCCCTGATAGGCGGCAATACCGAAGGCCACAGCCGCGCCAGCGGCCAGGGTATAAGGGTTGATCAGCCCAAGAAGCGTGCTTCCCAGCGCCTTCGCGGCCGGCACAACGCCGCCGAACATGTCCTTTAGCTGGCCGCCCTGCTGCAGCAGGACGGTCATGGGCTGTTGCCCACCCTGCAAGGACACCACGATGTCGGTCAGCTGCGCCGGTACACCCCGCATGGCGGCTGCGGTCTGTGCGGCGCTGTTGCCGTACCTATCCAGCGCGCGACCGGACGAGCCCAACGCAACTTCCTGTTCGCGCAGCTTGGCAATCAAGGGGGCAGCACGGGCGGATACGCCAAGCTCGGCCGCCTGCAGCTCGAGCAATTCGGACCTCGTCTTGCCAATCGCCTGTACCTGGCGCTCGAGGCCCTGGACGAACCTATCAGACGTCTGCACGAACGCCTGGCTACCCGCCGCAGAGGCGTTAACGGCTTGGGCCATCTGCCCCGCGGATGCGCCCATCCGCGCAGAGGCCGCGCTCGCCCGGCCCAGGCTGGCCTCGGCCGTTGCGGCAAATTCCGCCGCCGCTGCGCCAGACGCGGAGAATCCACGCAGCAGGTCAGCCTCGTTTGCGGTCAGCGTGACGCCTAGAACCTTTTCATTCATTGAATTCTGCCGCTGAAAGTTCAAATTGCCGGCCTACGCCTGCCCCAGAAAAACCTCCAAGGCGGCGCGCTCCATCGCGCGGATATCCAAAAACGCCTCCCTCAGGTCCGCCCCCGGAGGCGATAGGACCTCCAGCGTTGCGCGAATCTCAGTAGCCGAAATGCCGGCACGCAGCGGAGGCCCCATTGCAGGGACAAGCCATGTCCAGCATGTTTCAAGCTCCAGAAATGCCCTGACCGTCTCCCAGTTCTCCTCGAAAACCTCGAAGGGCTCATCTGCCGCCCGGGCTCCTGCCGCATCCAGAACGTCAGCAGGCGCACCAGCCAAAGCCAAGGCCGCCAGCACTGCGTCATCGGGGTCGAACGTGGCTTGTGCGCGCCGACCGCCCATCGCCCAGTACCGTGCGGCCTCTAGGAGTTTTTTTCCCGAACCTGCTGATGGGCACGCCAGAACCCTTGAAACAGGGGCGCGACGAGTTCAGGCCAATCCTTGAGGATTTGGTCCAGCGCCTTGACCGAGTACGGCACGGCGTCACCCTGGGCGTCGCGCACACCCAGCCAGCCGGTCATCCTGTCCTTGATGAACTCGACGTCCGAGGCGTACTCCCACTTTTCGGGCGCCCTCTGGCCTTTGGACACAGGCAGCAACGGCTGACCGACGCGCTCACGGTAGGCATTGGTCATCGCGTCGTGCAGCGCGTTGATCTGGTCCAGCGGGCTGCGCTTGTATTGCGCAATGAAGTCGATTTCGACGGGTGCGCCGCTTTCGCCGTGGACGACAACCTTGATGTCGCATGCTGCAAGGGCACGCTTGGTAACCACAAAAGCCATGGAAAGCTCCAGAATAGGAAGCGCCCGGTCGGGCCGGGCGCAGATAGTTGCAGGGTTCGACCGCGAGGCGGGTTAGCGGACGATGATTTCCAATTCGTCGTTACCGTCCGGCCCCGGATTCACATTCATATCCAGGCCGAGCATTGCCACGTTGTCCTGGTCCGAATAGGCCGGGTTGGTCAGCTGCGCGGTGGGTGCCTTGATCTCGACGATGTTGCCCGCCGCCGTTCCATGCTGAATCGCCAGCGCCTTACCTTCGCCGGACAGCACGATCGCCGGCCAATCCAGCTGGGCGATGCGCGGCAGCTCGAGGGAAATCTTGCCGGTCGGCTGGCGATCGGTGATCTCGGCCCCTTCGCAGCCAATCAGCGAGCGCCAGACCAGCTGGTTGGCGATATCGAAGGTCAGCGACTGCAAGCAGCCGGTATAGCTGCCCAGGGACCAAGCCGGCGTGTTGGCCTTGTTGACGCCCTTCGGGATTTGGAAAGCGCTGTAATCCACGTCGGTGGGGTTGGTGCCGTCGGTGATGGGCAGATAGACGCCCATGAAACGAAAGCGCATGAACGGGATGCCCTTGGCGGTCAGGTCGAAAGAGACCGTACCCCGCGCATCCAGAATCTTGTGGAAGACGCCGTCCAGGTAGTAATGCAGCGCGATGCGCTCGAAATTTTCCGACACCGGCAGGTAGCGCACGTCCGTCCCGGTGGTGACGGTCTCGGCGAAGCCACACGCCCGCAGCAGCGGCCCCCAGGCCGGCGCCTTGCCAGCCGTGCCCGACCCAGCCAGCTCGACCTCGCCTTCAATCTGGGCGTACTGGGTGGTAGCCACTTGACCCGCGTTGCCCATGTAGGGCCGCAGCAGCGCGCGTTCGACGAATTCGGCCGACAGGGGCGTGGCGGTCACGTTGCGCAACAGGATCGCGTTGGCCGCCCCGGTGGGAACCGGGTCGACCCCTTCCGCCGTCTGGATCTTGGCCAGCAACAGCGTCTTTCGGATGGATTTGGCCATTATTGGCTCCGTAAGTATCAGAATTCAAGTGGTCAGCTAGCACCACCGCAGTCGCACGGCGCGGTCCGCTCGACAAGCACGCGCTCGCCCGTGGCGGGATCGCGCACGTAGCTGCCGCCTTGGCCGTGGAACTTGTCAGGCGCCGCCGCAGCTGGGCTGATCGCTGCGGCCGGGGTGCCGACTGTCTCGGTATCGGCATCGGTCTCCGGCGCGCCGGCCGGTTTCATTGCGGACATGCTGTTCTCCTTCGGGTGCTGGGGCGTTAAGCGCCCAGGGAATGTTCATCGGTCTGATAGGTGATGCGGTAGCGCTTGGTGACCACCTGCCGACGAAGATCGCCATTGGCGTACCTGGGCTCGTCCGTGCCAAATTCCGCGACGGACACCAAATTCGGCCCCGAATACCCCATAACGATGGGGTGCGCCGCTGCGAACACCCTTTCAGCCAGCTCCAGGTGATCGTCGCCGCAGGTATGCACGATCAGGTGGATTTCACGCAATCGCGTAACCCTCGGCGTCGACAACTCTTGGATCGATTCCGCCCCCAGTTGTACCGATACAACCATCGGATCCTCACGCGAGACCGCCCGCACGGGCGACGGCTCAACTTGCGCCGGGAAGCCCGCCCCGGACGCTTCCATCAGGGCCAGACGAAGATCCAGCACGTATCGTTGCGCCAACGAGATCATGGCAAAAGCTCCAACAAAGCTCGGGTCCAGTACCCGTCCCCGCGCACGGTCGGCTCCTGCCGGACTCGGTAGAGCTTGCCGCCGATCCTTACGCGGGAGTGGTACTTCAGGCCGGGGGCTGCCGCCGTCGTGAACTCGATCTCGTAGTCGGTCGAATGGACCAAGGTCGCCTCGTCGATCACATCTGGCCGGTCAAGGCGGACCATGAAATCGACCTCGGGTTCAACGTCGACTAAGCTGGCAAGCTCACGCATCCCAGCCTGGTCGAACGCTTCATCAAAGACCGCGTTGTCCCACATGGCGCTTACGACGCCTTCAGCCGGATGACGGCGTTCGGCCGCGTGTTGATCGTCAGCGGGTTGGACTGCACCTTCAGGTCGACGCCCATGCCGTGCTGGAGAATCTCCTGCGATGCATAGAACGGCAGGCCCGGGGTGTTGACCACGTCGATGTGGTTGGCCGGCGCGAAGCGGGTCTGGAACAGATCTTCGGTGACGATCGGCACCAGGTAGCCCTCGTTCGGATCGAGGAAGGTCACGGCGCCCACTTTGCCGTAGTACTCCTTCCACTCGACGTCTTCGAAGATGAAGCCCTTGCGCATGTCGGCGCGCAGGAATTCTCCGTCCTTCCAGCGGTCGAACGCCTTCTCGACGGAATCGTGGCCAGTGAACGCGTCGTACAGGGAGCGCCCCATGATGCCGAGCCAGCCCTTGATCTGGACGGTGCCAGCGAGCGCGTCTTCGGCCTGGCGCTTGGCGTCGAGCACCTTCTGGCGCACCTTGGTGGTGGCCGTACCCAGCGCCAGGTTCACCGTCTTCTGCGTGTAGCCGAAGCGCTCGTACAGATCGAGCAGCACGCGCTGGCCGTCGGCGTCGAAGATCTTGCCGGTGACAGCACCCAGGCGATGGTAGGCGAGCGTTGCGTTGATCCGCGAGCGCAGCTTCACGGTGCGTTTGTTGACGATGCCTTGCATCACCTCCAACTCGCTTTCGGTGCCGAACGCGCGCACGCTCTGGATCTCGTCGGCATAGATCGTGTCACGCAGCGGCAGGTGCAGCGTGTTGAACGGGATCAGGTCGCGGCGGTCCTTCTCGGTGGTCTGACCCGGCGAGCCGCGGGGAGAATCCGGCACCAGCGCGAGCTTGCCGTTTTCGCGCTCGATCGAGACCGTCAGCGTCGAAACGCCGTCCTCGTCGAACATGCTGTCCAGAGTGGAGGGCACGGCCTGGCCTTCGGGCTGGACGTTGAGGGCGGCCGTCAGGGACGCCAGGGAGAACGCGTTGTCGCGGAAGATATCGATGTGTGCCATGTTGTAGGCTCCTGAAGATGACAATGGCCCGCCTAAGCGGGCCATACTTTGGTCCTTGAACGGGGTTCCGACGGCGCGAATTAGTCGCGGACGATCAGGAAGGTCGGGGCGAACTCGGCGCGGGCTTCTGCATCCAGGCCGGTCAGGGACGAGGCCGCGACTTCCGCGAGGCGGACGATGGCGGTCGCCGGCTGAGGATCCGTCGAGATGTCCGCTGCGCCGTACAGCACCGCAGCGGCCTTCTCCGTGCCATCGGTGCCAGCGGGGTTGTACGCCGCGTATTGCTTGGTGACAGTGATCTGCCCCAGCACCTGGCCGGAGGGGTAGCCGGTCGCCGTGGCGGCCAAGATGATTTTCTCGCGGGAGATCTCGCCGGCGCCCTCGGACAAGAGGAATTCGGCGGTACGGGCTTTTTCGTGCAGGATGTTCATACGTTCTCCAGGGTGGTTGAGCGCTGCTTAGGACGCGCGGCGGCGTGCCGCAGCACGAGCCTCATAGAAGTTGGTGATCGAAAGCGCCGGGGCTGCCCTGGCCGGGTTAGCGTCCGGCCGCTGCCTGTTGTCGACGGTTTGCTCGGAAGCCGCGGCCAGAGCGTCGAACAGCCTTGCTCGGGCCTGGTCTACCGAAAGACCTGCCGTGACGAATTCGGCTGCTTTGTCGGCCATCTTGGCGGCCAGGCAGACGCCGGCGATGTCGGCCGCTTGGACGATTCGCTCGTCTGCCTCCTCTTTGCTTGCGAGGCCGCAGGAAAGTAGTACGCCCTCCGCGAGATGGGCCACGCCGGCAGTCCGGCAGGCGGCGTATACGTGGCCGACAAGGGCCGTGGCCTGGGCCGCGTTGGCTTGAGGCTCGGCAGCGGGCGCCAGCGGCGGCGGCGCATCCGCCGTCGTGGCAGACGGCGGAGCGGGGTCGCGGGGCGATTCGGCCTCGAGCGCATCCAGCATCGCGGACACCTCCGCCGGCAGATTCTTGTGCTTTCGGAGCACCTCAGCGGCCAGATCGGACGACATCTGGAGGCGCACAGGATCTTCGATAAGATCGCAGAATCCCAGCGCCTGCGCCTCCAACGCCGACATCCACGTGGTCGCGTCCATCATTTCCACGATCTTGTCTGCGTCCTGCCCGCTCTTACGCGCGTAGGCTGCGACAACGCCGTCGCGGACCCTATCCATCATGTCCGCGGTCGAGCGCAGATCCTCGGCCGTTCCGCCAGCGATGGTCCAGGCGTTGTGGATCATCAGTTGAGCGTTCTCCGGCATGATCAGCTGATCGCCGGCCATTGCGATCAGGGACGCCGCCGATGCCGCGAATCCGTCAACCCGCGTCGTCACCCGGCCGGCATAGCGCCGCAGCGCGTTATAGATCGCGAGCGCGTCGAAGACGTCGCCCCCGGGGCTGTTGAGCGACACCACGATATCGGCACCGCCGGCCGCCGCCGCGTCCAGTTCTGCCACGAAGGCCTCGGCAGTGGTCCCCCAGAAGCTGATTTCGTCGTAGATTCGGATTTCGACCACCGGCTTTTCGGTCTGCGCCTTCGCAGTGATCGTGTACCAGAGCTTCTTTGCCATGATGGCTCCATAGTTGAAATTGCTGCTGCTATTCCGCGTCGGCCTGTGAAAGAGCCTTGCCGGCAGATGTAGACCGCCGCGGATCGCTGTCGAACACCGCCCTCGCGGCGTCCGCCGCCAAGTTGTCGGCTTCGATGTCGGCCGCGACCTGATCAGGGTCATCACCCTGGGCCAAGATCACCGCCGAGCGGCTTGTAAAGCCAGATCGCACCTGCATTTTCTTGGCCTCAATGTCCTGCACCGGGTGGAAGTACGGCCAGCCCTGCGGAACCCAGAGGACACGCAGCCACTCGCGGCGACGCCGGTGGTAGTCCGGCATCGGAATGGTGCCGGCCAGCGCCAGCGCGTCGATCCAGGCCGCCCATACCGGTCGGCAAAATTGATGAATGAGGCAGTGCCACTGGTATTGCTCGACCAGACGGTGGAACTCGTTCACCAGCACCCGCAGCGCCCGATCGCTGATGTTGCGCAGGTCCCCTGTCGCCAGCTCATAGGGGATCCCGACAGAGGCGAAAGCCGCCATCAGTTGGTGCCGCATGAAACTGTCGTAGTTGTTATCGGCCCCGGGCGGCGTCGAGAACGTCACCTGCTCGCCGGGCGCCAACTCCTGCATCGTGCCTGGCTCCATGGACACCAGCGGGATTCCGTCGTCATCCTCGGCATAGTCCTCCTGGCCGCCCGTCAACGGATTGGTCGGATCTTCATCAGGATCCGGCCTGGTAATGAAGCCAGCGAACAGGTTGGAAACCTCCTGGCGGTACATCACCGCGTCATCCAGGTTGTCAATCGACTTCAGACGCAGCAGCACCGTTGCAAGTGCCGGCACCCCACGAACTTGGCCCGGCCGTTGCATCTGGTATGCATGGATGACCTGGTCCGCCGGCACCGACACAATCTCTTGCGCAGGGCTGGACCGCCCGAACTCGCCAGGGTGGCGCCGCCACATGTGAACGGCTGTCCGTCGGCCGATGGGATCGAATTCGATGCCATTGACCACCTCGCCGCCATTGGGCAGTGGGTACGTGCGTTCCACCGGAACCTGGTCGCCTTCAATCAGTTGCAGCTGCAGCGGGACCACCAGGCCGTCCGAAGGACGCCGCCGACGAAACCGACAGAAGATTTCCCCCGCAGTGAAGATTGATCGGTCCGCCAGCGACTGCATGCCGTAGAAATCCAGGCGCCCGTCGGCATCCGCCTCGACACACCAGTCCGCCCACAGCTCTTTCAAGAGCCTGCGCACCGACTTGTCGGGGTGCTGCGGGTAGGGCTGAATGCCCGTACCCACCGCGTTGCTGTCCCACTTTCGCTCGGCGGTAGACGCCCACGGATCATTGCGGACCGCGTCCCTGGCCCGTCGCCGCTGCAGGGGCAGTCCCTGCGTTGCAGCTGAGTTCGGGCCGGCCGCCGACGGATTCCAGTTCTTCGCGCGGCTGCCGGTCGCGCTGCCGCTCTCGTAGCTGGAACTCATCTGTGCATTCAGACGCCGCGGCACCAGAAGGCCGGACCGGCGGTGCTTGGCGTAGCTCATCGAATTCCCTTTCCGGCGCTGCGTAGTCGAAACTGTCGCGGGCGCCGCTTGCCCTTGTTGATTTCTGCGGATACGTGCGCTCGCGCTCGCATGAGTTCGTCGATGCTGCGAAAGCGCACGCGCTTGCCGTCGTACTGGACCTCAAGCTGGCTGCCCGCGATCGCACGGTCCAGCTTTTCGAGGTCGGCTTGGGTGTACGCCATTTTTGTCGCCCTGTTCTATAGCCGAGGTTATGCCCGCAGCACGCTCTCTACCTGCGGGCCTTCAAATAGCTGGAGGAAGACGATCGGCGCCGGGCCGGCCGAGGCGGCGCCCGGGGCTGGGCGGGCGCCGCCTCGGTCGGGACCGCTGGTGACGGCCGCCTGCCGCGCGCGGCTGGCGGCGGCGCGTCATCCGCCTCCACCGAATCGGCTGGCGGCGGCAGCGCGTCCAACTTGGCCGCCATCGCATCCCACCACGCCTCCGTCTTGCGGGTCAGGCCAAGATGCTCCGCGACCCACAACGCGTACACGGCGCAGTCCCAGGTTTCCACCCGCTTGCGAATCGCCGTCCAAAGCGTGCGAACACCAGTGGCCGTCTTGCGAGCCACCCGCACTTCGCCCGAGAACTGGCGAAACCACTCGTCGGACAGGTCCGCGGACAGGTGAACGTATCCGGGCCCGGGAGATTCGATCGCCAACCGGCTATGTAACAAGTCCTTCGCGCGGTTGGTTCCCACATGCCACAGGATTACGCCTTTCTTCACGCGCTTGCCGCGCCAGTCGATGTCGACCTGGCCAGCGCCATCCTTGATCGCCTTCTCACCGAATGGGCGCCCGCGCACCGCGTACACGCGCCGCGCCTTGTTGCGGCGGGCGAAGTCGTACACGGCATTCGAATAGTGCCCCCCGGAGTCGATTGCGGTCGCATAGATACTCATCTGCTGCCCGCCCTCGTGCTGGAACCGGCGTTCGAACAGGTATTCCGCCACGCTGTTCCAGACCTCGTCCTCCGCAGGGTTGCCGTGGAAAATCTGGTGATCGACGGTCCACATTTCGCAGCCCCGACCGAATCCCCACACCGCCACCTCGACGCGATTCCCCTGCGTGTCGCAGCCGGCCAGCAATAGCGTGCAGCCCAGCGGAACCATGTTCTCGGCTTGGCCGGGCAAGCGGTATGCCTCAATTTCGGCACGCCGCTTTAACTCGTCGGCCTCGATCTTCTCAATTTCGCCTTCCCAAGCTTGGCCGAGGGTGGTGTTCCAGAAGGTCTTCAGCGGCTCGTCGTCGCCCTGCTCGGCTTTCGCATATGCGTCCAGGAACTCCCGCACGATCTTCGCCCAGCTGACCATTGGGCTATATGCGGTCCAGACATGGAAGGCGACCCGCTTATGCGCCGGCATGATGTCACCCGACGCATTGCGGAAAACGCCATCTCGGTCGATGGTCGTCCCATCGGACCCGTACCAGAACCCCTCCTCGGCCGCGGCCAGATACTCGCCCTGCGTGATCAGCGTGCCGCAGTGCGGACACAGATGCCGCACCGTCTCGGGGTCATCGTTCAGCCATTTGAAACCGTGGGGCTCGTCCTTACCGCCCCAGGTGAGCGCGTGATGCTCGTCGCAGTGCGGGCAACGGATGTGGTAGTCGTACCGCGCATCCGCGCCAGCCGCCCGCTTTTCCATGAGGCATGTCTCTTTAAGCTTAGGCGTCGAGCCAATCACCATCTTGGGAAACGTCGCGCCCTCCAGGCGCTTGGCGGCCAATTGGCCCGGGTCCCCTTCCCCATCAATGTTGGAGTCGAACGAACTGAATTCGTCAAGGATCGCCACACTGACCGACAAGCGACGATAGTTGTCTCCAGCCCGGCCGCCCCGCAGGTGCAACGCACTCCCGATGAACTTCTTCACCAGCAGCGTGTTGTCCTTGTGGCGCGCCAGCCGGGTCGGAAAGATCGGATGCATGACTTCCACGTCACGCAGCATGGGCTCTAGTTCGGTCTTGACGAACTCGTCCCGCGCGCTGTCGGTCGGCTGCCAGAGCGCCTGATTGCGGCGCCGATGCTCGGCGAAATACCCGACCGCGGCGAGCACGATCTTGGTGTAGCCGACCCGGGCCGACTTGATGACATCAACTTCGTGCAGGTCATCGCTACCGATACACGCAAGAATCGCGCGCTGGAAGGGCCACGCCTCCCAGTTCTGTTCGACGTAAGATGACTCGGCGGACAGGTAGAAATGTCGCTCCGCCCATTCCCGAAGCGTCATCGGCTCCGGGGCGCCAAAGGATGCGAGCCCGCGACGAAGCGCGCGGGCAACTCCCGCGCGGTTGTCTTCTACGAGCATCATTCACCCTCGTTATCATCTTCCGATTCAATATCCTCCAAGGACAGGGCGGCCACGGCGTTGCGCGCCTTGGCCAGCTCGCGGCGAACAATCGTCAGATCCGCGTCGGTCAGGTTCGGCAGGCGGCGCTTGAGAATGCCGGGAATCGCATCGAACGTGGCCGCCACCTTCGTCCCGGCGCGCACCAGCACTTCCTCGAGCACCGAGACCGGCGCAAGTTCGCCGCGACGCTCGGCGTTTTCCATTTCCACCTTGTCAGCCTGAGCAGCGTTCAAGCGCGCCTTTTCCTCAGCGGGATCCAACCCCTTCGATTCGGGGTCCCGGTTGCGACCGGCGGCAGCGTCCCGAAGATTTCCGCAGTACGCCAACAGCCAGTTTCCCAGCGTGTCGCCACTGGTGAGCACCCCACGCATCAGCAAGCCGCTGATGACGGGCTGGGTGACCCCGACCATCTGCGCGAACCTTGCTTGCGTAGTTTTCTTGTCCAGGTCAATCATCTTGCAGTAGCCAATGCAGCGTCCAGGGCGGTCGAATACTCCACATCGAAGCGCTCGCCATACACGGCGGCGGCTGTCTCGTAAAACGGCAAGCGAGGCGCGTACTGGGGCTGCTCTACCGCCAGCAGGACTGGCGCCACATCGGCCCCGTGCGTACCTGTCTTGCGCCAAATGCCGGCGGGTAGGACCTGGCGCCGCTGGCCACTCATTGACCCCTTACCCCGAGAAATGAAGTACTGGACCCCGTTGATGCGCCGGTAGCCTTCACGCGAGGTGCCAACGTTCGCCGTTCGCGCGCGGCTTCGTGCCGTGGCGTTCGCGCGATAACCCTGCTCTCCAAACGCCTCGAAGTAGGACAGAAGCCGAACAATCTGCCCGCGGGACATGTTGCCGTAGGCGTCCAGTTCAGCAGCTGCAGCCGGGACCGTAAACATGCCCGCCGGCAGGCCTGCGCGCTGCAAAGCCCTTTCCGACCGTTTAAGCCTACGGCCACCACCAAGCACCTGCGGCGCAAGGTAGCGATCGGCCGAAGTGCCCTTGCCGGCCCCATCGCGATAGGCAATGGTTGCGACGAGGTTCCCTTTGCTCGCGCGTGCCACACGCAGCGCATTCAAGGTGTAGGGGGTAGGCCGGTCAAACACCTGCTGGGTTTGCTGGACCAGGGCTTGCCGCACCGCTTCAGCGGTTCGGTTCAGCGCGACCGAAGTGGCATACGGCAGCTGACGCCGCATCGCAGCGTAGTAATCGACGCCGTCGCGTAGCTTCGAAGTGAACTTCAGCATGCCATCCCCTCCGCCCATATAACCCCCTCCCGCTGGTGAAGGGGGCCACCATGCAGCGCCAGCCGGCCGCAAGTCCTTGAAATACCGGGATATCCGGCCGAAATTATTATTACCCCCCTATGGACGCCCCATGACTAGCGAGCGTCCGGGGTTCGAATTACCCTTACCGGAAAGATTTCTTCAGGGGCCCCCGGGGTTTCTTACCCGCGTGCCACCAACTGCACACCGCCCGGCGCGATGATCCCTGCCCTACGCGACATGCCCAGCGCGCGGCCCCTCGGTGGCAGAAGGTCGGAGCTTCTGATGCTGGCCTCAGGCTGCCGTTCGGGAGAACGGCGTCCGCTGACCGCGCAACGCGCGCATCGCCCACCAGTAGGAGCGCAGCGGCTTGCGCGTGGCCCAATACATGAAACTGAACGTTTCGTTATATTGGGCAGTTGCCGCACCGCTGAGCTTGCGGCAAACCTTGTGAGCCAACGAGTACAGGAGAGAACGCATGATTGATGGCCTTTGGCATATCCGATACGTCATCGCCGGGAAAGAGTGTGGCGGCGTTATCGTGGTGAAGGATGGCAAAGCGTTGGGCGGTGATGGCGGATTCATCTTCACCGGAACACTGCACGAAGATGGCAAGAACGTCGTCGGTGAACTGCATGTGCGGCAGGTAATGAAGTCAGTTGCGCCCGCCATTCCCGGCCTCACTGACTACAAATTGAAATTGATAGGCAACCTCGCTGGAAACGCCATCGACATCGTGGGCGAGATTCCAGGCGTCTCGGGAGTTTCACTGCGGATCAACGCTACTCGGCACGCCGAATAAGCAAAAAGCCCCGACCGGACTATCCGTATCGGGGCTTTTAATTACGCAAAATCACTCGACCCAAAAACCAGGGAAACCACTAATTACATTTAATAACCAATGGCTGCATTCTTCTCCTTCAATTCAAGAGTAATGGGAAGGGGAGAGATATGCGGTCCATGAAACTTTTTATGCCGCTGGTTATCACCGTTCCTCTAGTAACTGGCTGCGCAGGAACTTTCTATCCCAATGCTGGTGACACTGCCGCGAAAGAAATCCCCGTAGCGACGGCATTCGCCTATTCATCACAGAAGATTGGTGCTGGCGAGGAAGAGTTAAACATCGCACTTCATCAGGACTTTCTTCAAGCCACCCAGTACTGCCGCGACTACATGAACTTTTATGAACGGCGCGCTCGCTATAGCAACAATACTAAAATGGCGATCGGGGCAGTCGGTGGAATATCCGGAGCAATTCTTGGCCCTGTCGGGGCAGCCGCCGGCTGGGGGATAGCCTGGACAGCGGCATTCAGCGGCGTTGCTGGTATGGCGAGTACTACTCTGGTGTCAATAGACCAAAATGGCCTGGGCGCAGACACGTACCTTCAAGCCCGCATGGAATCACAAGCAAAGGTCGAGGCTGCAGAAGCGTTGTTCAAAGCGGCTACGACGAACAACGCGCGTAGATTGGCCGTGCTCTCGGCCTACCGGTGTGCTACGCCTGCTATCACACCAACGAAGTGATGATGCCCGTTCTTGATAGACACCTCTCGTCGACTGATTTGGGATTTAGGTACGACGGCTAGCATCGTCGGACCCTCGCTGCGCGGCTTGGAAGGCCGGCGGCTCACCCTGAGCATGCCCGCGGGTTGCGCGGCTGGGATTCGAACCCAGAGACCTCCCAGTATTGGGTGCGCGCCCCACTGGAGAGTCTGTAGCGGCATCACCCTTCGTCCAGACCTTTCGGCATCTCGGGCACCGCGCAAAAAGAAAAACCCGCCGGCTTTCGCGTGGCGGGTCTTCGTGGGCGCACTTGTTCAAAGTGACTAAACAGGATGAACTTTAGCAGAGAAAATTTAACCTGACAAGACCATCAGTCGCACAAGCCCTTCGCAGTCAACAGGTCTGCGGCGCACTCCATCGCAAGCGCCTCGATACCCTTCTTGCCCTCACCGCGCCCGCCGTCCTTCTGCTTCGTGGTGCGGGTGCCGTATAGCCAAAGCTTGATCTTGCCGTTGTGGTTGGTGGCCGTCGCAGCGCTGACGCCTGCGCGATCAGCAGCGTCCGACAGCTTCACGTCCTTGCCGAAGTACCGCGCCACAATGGCGTCACGCAGTACCCGCGCCGTGGGATGCGCCGACAACGCATCGCACACAGCAGCGTCGGAGATCTGCCGAACTGCCACCATCCAGTCGTGACGGTCTACCGTGCCCTGGCAGCACTTGCATTGCGCCGTGCGCGGCGAGAAGCGCGCAACCAAAATCGCCCGGTACAGGTCGGGCATCGACTCCAGGGCGCGGAACACGATGGCGGCCTGGGCCACGCCATCGGTTCCGCCCAGCCCTTTGCCGCCTTCGGTGGGGGCCTCGGCCATCCGCGCCATCATGGGCTTGTCATAGACCTGATCCGAATGGTTGAAGGCAAAGGTCAAAGCGGCGTGCGCGGTTGCGAACAGCCGGCTGGGCTTGACCTCGACCACCGGAGTGGAGGGCAAACGAGAGAGGGTCAGCGCAGTCATCAGTAAATCTCCGGAGAATAAGGGACTTTCACGGGCAGCTTCTCCCGCATCCATTGCATCGCTGCAGCCCAGTCCAGCGTGACCGTGTGGCGCCCCCGAACGGGAAAGGTGCGCGGGTTCACGTCGTGAGCGTCCAGCATTACCAGGTCGCCGATCATCCCCGTGCGCTTGTAGACCAGCATGGGAATGCGGGTTTCGCCTGCCTGCGCCTGAGCCTGGCGCCACCAGGCCGGCAGGCAAAGCGTGGTGGCGTGTTTGCATTCCACGCTGATGCCGTCAAACGCGGGGTCATCCGCCACCACGTCGCTGTCGCCTTCGTGGTTCCTGACGCGGCGGCGCCAAAGCGTGCCGGTATCTTCGGTCAGCCGGTTGGCAATGCGGCGCTCGTAGGCTGCGCCCTTGTTTCGTGCCATAGCTCCGCTCATGCTGCCTTTCTCCTTTGGGCGTACTGGCGCCGCACTTCTCGTTCAAGTTGGCGCTGGGCCTCAGCACCGCGTTTGCGACCCACCAGGCTCAGGTACGGGACACGCCGATCAAATGGCAGGGAAAGGACATGGCGCGCTTCGCATTCCAGACGGTGCGCCTCAGAGTCCGCTTCCGCCCCCGGCGGGATGCTGGCGGCCGTCACAGGTTCACCCCGAAATCTGCACGGGCACGCGCCTTCTGTTCCTCGGTCAGGTTGGCCGCGCGCAGCACACGCATCTTGAAGTCGGGAGGCTGCTCGCCCGCCTCTTGCCGAAGGCCCAGCACGTTGCCCTTTGCCACGATGCCCGGCCAGGACTTCAGCCAATCCAGGTCATCAACCACCGGCTTAGCGCCCCCGGCCTCGGCCTTCTGCTTTTCGTGCCAGGACGCCTTGAACCCTGCCCAGGAATTCTGGGCAGCGATCCGCACCGCCTCGCCAGCAGTCAAGCCGGCCTTCGCGGCCTCTTCCTTGACCCCGTCCCACGCTGTCGCCGTCAGGGGCAGCTCCTTGACTTTGCGGACCTTCAGCCAGTCCAACGCCACCTGTTCGTCCACACCCTCGGCGACCAGGTCATCGGCGCTCAGCGTGCCGTTTGCCTTGGGTGAGGTCGTCTTGACGGGTTTGGGGCGGGCAGACGGCGCGCCAGCGCCCCCTTTACGCTTCTTTGATGTTTCTGATGGTTTATTGATGGTTCTATGCGGGTGCAACCCGTTGCACCCTTTACTGTCGTGTTTTGCACCCTTTGTGCTTTCGTTTGCACCCTTTATGTCGTCGTTTGCACCCTTTTCCGGGCCTTCGTTAAAGGGTGCAGATTTTGCGTTTGCAGGGTTGTCGGCGTGGTCAGTCAGGCCTTCGATGGCCTCGCCCGCGATCCATTCCGGCGAAATCTGGTATTCCGTGACCTGGCTGCGCCCGCCGTGCCCAGCGCTGACCCGAATCAGCCATCCACATTCGCGCATCTTCTTCAGCTGGTACTGCACCGCCCGCACCGATTGGCGCGTCTTCACGGCCAAGTGGTCGACCGAAGGGAAGATATGCGTGCCGTCGTCGTGTGCGTGATCCGCCAGCGCGAGCGCAAGCAGCATTTCGCCGCCCCCGTTCGGGTAGCGCTTGAAAACCATCGACATGACATCAACGCTCATGCCGCCTCCCCATACAAAGATTGATACCCGCGCTCGGCCTCTTCAGGCCATTTGCCCATGGCAATGACCCGCAACCGCGTCAGGCGCAAGCCCGGGATGAAATAGGACAGCTTCAATGCGAGCGGGGCCTTGGATTGATCCAGGAAGTAGTGGCAACCGCCGCAAGCGTGGGCCGTGGCCCAGTCATGAGCCTTGATGCCCTTCCCCTTCCCGTCCCGGATCTGGTTGGAATGAGCGGCAACCGTCGATTCGGTGCCGCCCCAGCAGTACTTAGGAACCCGCACAAGGCATTCTTGCCCCTCGGCAAGCGCCAGCAGCGCCGGATTGCGGTAAATCGTCTTGGGCGGCTTCTTGCCCTTCTTGCGGGCCTTCATCGCGGCCCTGGGCGGCGGCATAGGCTTGCCGCGCATCATTGGGGCCTTGGCCTTCAGCGGCGCGCTGCGCTTCATCGGGGTCTTTTGACGCAGGGGCGTCTTGCGGCTCAACGACATGCCGCCCCCTGCTGTTTGACCCGATACCAGTAGGGATAGCGCAAGACGCTCATGCGGCGCTGGACCAGGCCGGCGCGCACCGCATCGAACAGGAACGAATCAACCGCGGCTACTGCGGCCTCTTCGCGCGAGACGCGCAACCACGGGCTGACCGCCTTCAGGTCGGGCACCACCAAGGCGCGCAGCGCAAGCACGTCCACCTGGTGGCGCGTGTCGATAATGGCCTGCCGCACCGCCTCGACCGTGGCCGGAGGCACGCGGTAGCCCTTGAACATGTGCAACGTGTTACGCATACAGGCCGCTCCACTTCACGAAGGGCTTGCGAACGGCCTCGTGGAACAAGGTTGCAGCCCTGGCGTTGTGGTCCAACTGCGCGCGGCTCTCGATCCCGCAAGCGTTGCGCACGAACTGCGCCGCGTGCTGGTTATCGCTCACGCCCTGTGGGGCGGCGCCGATGCGGGATACAACCCACCGCTGGAATTTCGCGTTGCCGCACATCATGGCCGCCACGCGAGACAGCGCCGCCCCCTTGCCAGCCGCAGGCGCGCGCCTTGCACGCACCGGGCGCCCCGAATCTCCCCGGGTCAGCATCCCGCCCTCGCCTTATCGTCTGCCGCCCGCTGGACGTTGCGCATCAGGCGCTGGGCCTTCTCCACGATCTTGCGGCATTCGGTCACGATGGCCGAGGCGTCAGCGGCGCAGATCGCACCATCGGCCAACGCCTCGATGGCCACAGCCGACAACTCGCCGTTGAGGTGCGACATTTCCATGACCTTTTGGCGGGCAGCGTCCACTTCGTTGGCATGATGCGGCGCCGGCGGCAGAATGTTGGCGGCCACGCCGTGGCGCAGCGCCAGGGCAAGAAGCCAATCCCGTGCGTAGTCCGCCCCGCCCTGCTTCTCCAGCATCCATTCGGTGGCGAGTTCGAACAGGTCCAGAGACATGGATTGGCCCTTCACCTTGCGCAGCTTCTGGCGCAGGGTTTCCGCGTGCATCGACACGCCGCGGCGGTTGGTCATGAACGCCGCCAACTCTTCAACGCCCCCGGGCGTCTTCTGCACGCTGATGTACAGCGCGTCATGCGGGTCGATCTGGGTATAACGATGGGTCATCAGGTCTTACCTTGAAATCCAGGTGCGATCAGGGTTTCGGGGTAAAGCCCCCCTGCCCTACGATGTGCGACATGAAGAACAAACTTCAAACGTCCAGCGGCCCAATCTGGACCTTGTCGCTTTGCTTGGCCGGCGACACCGGCTGCGGTGCCGGCTGGGCCGGCGTCGTCGCGCTATACATGCGCTCCCTCCTGAAAATGGGTGGTCAGCCCCTTAGAATCGGAGATTCCACTCAACCGATTCGCCCCGATCTGGAGGGGGCTGACCATGGAAAATGGCTCTACAAGCGACGCACGAATTGCCCTTGGGATGGCCAGTGCGCTGTCGATGGCGGTATTAGCGATGGCCCTCACCCACCCTCAGCCGGATCTCTTGAAGACGGAACTATCTCGGGTGTTCTCGGCGATGACGGAGCCTGGCTCACCACTGGATCGCTCTCCCGAACTGAAGGAAGGCTGGTACTCAGTTGTGAGGAAGCTCCAGCAAGCTCTTGGAGGCTTCCCGGTGATGTCGGAGATCGACGCTTTTGCAGAATCCGCCCGACAGCCGCAGTGACAGCAGCGTCAAGCTCTGCTCCTAGGTCTACGGGCCGGACAAAGCCTGGCGCTCTTGCGCAACCCTCTTCCACGCTGAGGTGATTTCCATGGACTTTTCCCTCATCAGCAGTGCAGTCACCGCTATCAATGGCGCCATCGACCTCGGAAAGGGTGCGCTGTCCATCAGAGACGAGGCCAAAGCGATGGACATAGTCCGGGCCATGAACGAAAAGCTGCTCGATGCCCAGCAGCGTTTGTTCGAACTCGGCGCTGCCATCAACGCGCTGCAACATGAGAACTTCCAGGCCGCACAGGAACTGCGAGAAGTTAGAGAAGCTCTCGCAGAGCGCGGCCGCTACTCTCTTGTCGAGCTCAGTGCGGGCCAATTCGCTTATCGGGTGAATCCTCCCCCAGCTGCGGGCGGGTCCATCGATCCAGCTAGCACGCAACCCGACCACTACATTTGTCAGAAGTGCTTTGATAGCCCGACTAAGGAGAAGGTCATCCTTCAGCGCCGGTTCCGCGCCGGAGGCCGCAGTTCCTACTGGCACTGCGCTGGCTGCAAAATGGGATGGGCATTCTCCGAATGATCGAGGTTCCCCAGAGGTGTACTGGCTATGCATGGGCGCCCTCCTTCTGGTGTTTCGTTTGATCCCCCGGCAGGCTCTTGCCCAAGCGCATTGCCGCGCCCCGAACACGGTCAATTCGGGCTTGGTCCAGGTCTGAGGGCCATAAAGATATGGCCCCACGCGTGATTCCCAGCGCTCTCGCGAGGGCCGCTCCTGTTCCGAACATTTCGATTGCCTCTTGTTTAGTCATAGGGCAACGACCGCCTGATGGTTAGTTGACTATACGCATAGTATGGCAAGTTAACTAAACGCTCAAGCGATTAATCTGCTAAACATGAGCACATTGCAAGAACGAATCCGGCAAGCCGCCGCAGACGCCCGCATCTCCCAGTCGGAATTAGCACGCCGGCTCAAGCTGACGCGCGGCGCGGTGTCGTTCTGGTTCAACGGGGTGACAAAGGAATTGGCCGGTGAGAACTTGATCGCGGCGGCCCAGGTTCTTGACGTGAACCCTATTTGGCTCAGCAGCGGCAAAGGCCCTAAGTCGCCCGACTCACAGCCGTTGTCTCCCACCTTCGATAAGAACGTGGCGCCCGCTGCCGTCGGGTCCCGGCGTGTGCCGTTGATCAATTACGTTCAGGCTGGCGAACTCACCGAGATAGGCGCCGCCTTCTCCGGAGAGGCTTTGGAATACCTGCTCACCGACATGGATCTGTCGGACCATGCGTTCGCACTCGAAATTACGGGACTTTCGATGTCTCCGGAATTCAAGCCAGGCGACCGGATCATCGTGGACCAGGAAGTCTTCCCCCAACCAGGAGACTTCGTTGTCGCACGGAACGGGGGCTATGAAGCGACTTTCAAGAAGTACCGCCCGCGTGGCGTCGACGAGCGCGGGAACGACGTTTTTGAACTCGTGCCTCTGAATGAAGACTTCCCTACCCTCTACAGCAGACAGGAACCGTTGACCATCATTGGCACCATGATGGAACACCGCCGCTACTACCGCCGCGGCTGACGTCGCAATGCAGATCGGAAGCCGCCTACAGGGCGGTTTTTTTTCGTCTGCGAAGCACACTCAACAAAAATGCACGCTTGATGTTTAGCGCGCTTGACATTCGAGATTTCCGAAATGTATAGTTCACTCAACAACGCAGCACCGCTCTTTAACAACCGAGGCCGCCCGCCCCCGAGAGGGAGGACGGGCGAAACAGGATCACCCAGGCTTACAGCCTGGCCCCTGTGTGCTTGGCGACCAGTTCAGCCAGGCAACGCCTAGCCGGGTATGGCGACGATAAACCCGGCGATTGATATGTACCGTGACAGGGTACATATCAATGTAAAAAGCCAAGCCTACCGCTCCCGTATAACGTCTCCAACCTGGATGCTTCGAGACCCGCATGCACAAACTGGAATTCGATCATCCGCGTCGTAGCGGTGTCGATAAATATCCATGTCGCTCGGAGACACTTCGCCGAAGCCAACCCAGTGAGTACTGGATCGGTTCCAGTCGTCAGAGCTCGTGATGCACTCTCCCTCATGCCCACAGGCATTGCAAACGGCTTTGCGTGTGACGTGTTCCCAACTCATAGGCACCTCCAGTACGCGTGATGTAGGTATTGATTCTAAGTGCCCCCCACCCGGAAGAATCTAAGTAGAGCAGCACTTTTTCTAATTATTTTCAATAGCCCAATGCTTGGCCCACCCAACGCTTTTTTGTAACTGACGCCATCCACGAAGGCCGGGCAGGGAAAAACGCCGAGGCTAACGACATGCCCCTGTGGCGCACCAGTCAGCCAGGCAACGCCCAGCCGGGTGTGGCGACGATAACCCCGGCTATCTTCCGACCACTACTCACTCTCTCGACAGTGGTGTAGCAACTCCGGCTTCTCGCAATTTTTTTTGAGGTCCGCTTGGTAGCGCTATACGAAAGTCACCTCTACACCCTCATTCGCTTCGGAGACAATCCGTGCTTTGCAACTGTGCGACCAAGCTCCAACCATGCTTCGAAATTTACGGACGCCTTATGCTGCTTGTAACTTGCATGGGCAGATTCATTCTCGAACATCTCCAGTACTGCCGCGCCGACCCCATCCCCGACTGGCGGCAATAGAGCGCATGCCGGCTGATCTTTGCATTCTCCGTCCCTAGGACACGCTAAGCTCTCAGGCAGTGAATTCGCGTACCGCTCATTAGCTGACTCCCAATACATCCTCTCCTTGGAGCCCTTAGCGAATTGCTGTATGTGACAAGGTCGAGTGCCTTTCTTGATATCTGCATACGCGAATATTGCCTGCCCGCAGCTTTCCTCCAGGAATTGCGTTTGATCCCGCCAGTTGGCGACACGTTCTGCTGCAACTTTATCGAGAGCGGTGCGAGGCAAATCGTTTTCTAGCTCACGTCCAGACGTAGTTCTATAAGTCACAGGCCAAGACGCGGCTTTAGTAACAGTTGCGCATTGCTGAGCATTTATGCCCAGCCCGCCCTCCGGACAGCACCTATCACTATCCGGGATACATAGGCACCACTCGGTTTTACGCCGGATTAAATTCTCTAATTCGGCGGCAATGCCCGAGCCGTTGCCATTGCGATCCTCCAAACTAAGGCTCAAGGTTCCAAGTTTTTCGGATAAAAGATAGTGCTTAGCTGCGTGTATAAAAATCCGAGCATCTACTGAATTTTCAGCGAGCAACACTACAGGACGAATCCCTGCCCGTGCGATCTCTTCCGTTGATGTTTGCCAAGCCGTCTCATCCAATTTTTTCGTAGGGCCATCTGCCACAACAACCATACTTGCTGGCACAACTTTCGTTAGCCCCGCCAGGAACGAGTAATTCTGAACGCACCAATTTATGATCGCCCGCACACTAAGGCTATTGGAATTTCGCAACAGTATTTTTTTTAATACTGTGCGCGATGCCAGCACGTAATGCTCTCCTCGCCCCATTGCACTATAAAGCGCTTCAAATGCAGCAATTGTCGTAGGCTTCACCATCGCCTCATCGGCCGCCACGCACTCGTCAAGTTGGATGATCATTCCCCGACCGCTCCACTAAAGAAGCCAAAGGGCCAGTTCTCCAAAACGCCATCGCGATTGAACGATGCTTTTATTACATTCACTTCAGCAGAATCTTCGTCGTAGTCAAATAGTAATATCTGAATATCGGATTCCTTGAGCTTTTCTTCAAAGACTAGCTCGCCGAGTCGATTTATAAGAGCTGAACTGTGCGTCTCAACCACGGTGCAAAACGGTGAGTCCGTGTCTTCTCGATGACCTCCCTCATTCCAGCGCACTAATGCACCATGGAGCAAGTCTGCAATTTTTCCCTGAAATGCTGGATGCAAATGTAGTTCGGGTTGCTCCATGACCAAACAGCTCGTAGCGCCATCTCGGCTACCGATTCCGCGCCTTACCGAAGGATTTGATGAAACCCACAATTGAGTGGCGACAGGCAACACTTGGGATAACCCGAACCCCATATCCGCGAGGTTAGTCGAATCGGCGCCTTCAAATTTAACTTTTAAAGAAATTTGCCCCCCATTTTTTTCTGGCATGATTTCCAACCCAAGGTTTTCCTTCATCCACTTGTTATAGGATGACAAACGCCCTTGGTCTTTTAGCCCATTAAGAAATATTGCGAGATTCCCACCATTAGAGTCAATTTCCTCTAAAGATAGCTCTTGGGGTCGATAATATCGCTCCGCAGTCGCTCGGAGAGGAGCCAAATATCTCACGCCTTGACCAAAATCATTAACAGCATTATTAAATGCCTGCAGAAGAGATGGCACCGAACTTATGAGCGTCGCCTCTCTAATACGCTTCAGGCGAGGTGAGCTGACTGTCCATCCCGAAGTCGCAACTTTCCAACTCGGGGGGCCATTAATACTCTTGATAATGCGTAGCGCGCCCTCAGCCCCGGCTAATGGCATTTTCTTCGAAATCTCTCGAATCCGGTCTGGAGTTGTATTTCCGTGCACGACTTGCTGCACTTGTTGATGGAGAATGGCATAAAGCGGTGCCCCACCCACAATCTGTCGATAGCCGACGCCAGCCTCACTTTTCGAGGGAGGGCGGGTAAAGGCAATTTCTGGAAATATCTCGCCAGTGAGGACATGCCCGACAACATTGTTTGCCGGAACCCATTCAAGGGGCCCACAAGTTATCTTGTCTATAGTTTGATGCATACTTATGTGCACCTCACAGACGAGATCGTGCACAGAAATGCTTATTTTTTTAATATATGTCCCCTGGGCACCTTGCACCAGAGTTATAGAAGCGATGAAATCAGTCGAGTGAGGAAGGAGCGTGGGCCGCCGGATTTGGCTAATGCTGGTCGCCAACATATTAAGAACACCACGATCCAACGTGATCGTGAAGGAAAATTCAATCTCTTTTTCACTCGAATTTCTGTTAACCGCTTCCTCAAAAGTTCCGAAGTCGACGTACTTTCCCCACCATAAAATGGGAGCTCGGCGTTTCACCTCGACACTTTGCCGGACCAAGGGAAATATGCGAGCAAATGTGCTCTTGCCAATACTGTTTTTTCCCACCAGGACCGTAATTGGCGCAAGTCGAATATGACCCGTATCACCTAGAGCCCTTAAATTTCGTGCGCGAATCGTTTTTATAGATGCCATATTGGATACTCGAAAAGCGAGAAGGGAGAGCAACCTACACAGAGAACATGCGTCTCAAGCCGGTGAATTAGCAAGCCACCTAGATTCTGGGTCGTGAAAAGACGTATTCGATAGTATCACTTCGATTCAAAACTTTTATCCCCTCCCTTTGGCAACTCCCTTTGGAGACTCCCATATGCTCGCCGCCTTCGTACGACTCCTGGAAGAACTGATCGACGTTGCCAACTTCGGCCGCGACGTCAGCAAGTAGCACCGAAAGCCATGCCCAGCACGTCCGGGCGGCGCCGGGAAGCCGGCCAGCGTGGGTTTCGGCCAGCGCTGCGGGTCAGCGCTTACCGAAGCCAACCACGGAGACGCAGAAATGCAACACCTCAACCAAGGCAACAACGAACAAATCGGGCGCGGCCTGATCCCCAACTCGGGCGGCTTCCTGGCCCTCACGTTCACCCAGTCCAAGCAGTTCAAGACCCGCGCCGCCGCCGTGAAGTGGCTGGCGAAGCGCGGCGTAGTCGTCGCCTAGCCCCAACCGCCCCGGGCGCCTCCCCGGGGCAACTCCCCCCTTCCCTATAGGACATGCCCCCTCATGGAACTGAAGATCAACATCGACCTGGAAGCCGCACTTGCCCAGGCCTTGGCACCCGAAAAGCTCCAGCCCATCCTGGACAAGCACATCGTCGGCGCCATTACCAGCGCGATCGATGACGCGACGGGATACCGCAGCGCGTTCCGCACCTTACTGAAGGACCAGCTGGCCGCCGCCCTCCCTCATGGCCTTGCCATGGACGATATGGCCAAGTTCCAGCAAGTCCTTAACCAAAGCATGGCAGGCCTGGCGCAGGGATTGAACGCCGAAGCGATCCGCGTCGCTCTGGAGAAGGTGGCATCGAGCGTCATCACGACCGTGCCCACCACAATCAAGCTTTCCGCGCTCATCGATAAGGCTCGCGAAGGCCTTCATGTTGAGGATCGGGCTGAGTTTTACGCCCTTTACGAACCGTCCGAATACGGCGGTGGCTGGCTGTCGCTCGATGCCGACCCCCGCTGCTATAGCGCCTACGGCGCCAGCATCCGCCTCGCCGTCAATAAAGATGGCGACGTGTACTCCCTGAGATTCGACGGGCATGACGTAACGCCGTCCTCGCGCCCTAATGTGATCAGCGAATTCGAAGCCATCCTCATGGCGATGTACGTCGGCCGCACGCGGCTGGAGGTGGACATGGACAACGACGACGTACAAAGCGCCGCAGGCGAACAGTACGACGACTGACCCAGGGGCCGAGCATGAACGAAGCCGAAGCCCTGTCCCGGGCAATCTCCGTACAACTCGCCGCCGCCGTCGCCATCAACACCACGCACGGCGATATCCCCCTCGATGACGAAATGCGCGCCGCAGTCGACAACGCAGTGCGGCCCATCCTCAAGCGCCGCTTGAATGCGGCCATCACCGAAGCTCAACCCCAGCAGTGAGGAACTGACCATGCAATGCGACTGCATATCGCGTGTCGAGGAAGACGCCAAGAAATACCTTCAACCTCAAGTCAAAGGCCCAATCACCAGCGTCAAGATGGGCAACGTCGCTTTCGTTATCGACGGCAGCGCAATGGACGCCCGGCTTTTCATCCCCATCCATGTAAAGGCGGATGCCCCCGGCTACCGCAGCCAGGACGGGAAGGCAGTGCCGATGCATGTGTCCTTCTGCCCCTTCTGCGGCAAGTCGGCGAATGCGGAACAGCCCGCCGCCTGACGGCTCCGGCTCATGCCCCGCGTGCGGGGTATCGGCAGGCGCTGCCAGATACCTCATCACCCCTATCCCACCCTGGAGCTTTCGCAATGGTAGCCATGATCATCCGTTTCATCGAAGAACTCATCGACGCATTCAACTTCGGCAGCAGCATCAACAAGTAGCCGTCGGTCCAATATTCTCCGCTAACACCCTGCGTGAATAAGGAGCACCGTGGTCGTCGCGCAAAGGCAACACCGCGCGCTGCGCACTACGGTGTAACCTGCAACGTTTGGCACGGACGAAAAATGCGAAGCGACGGGCGCGAGCTGACATTGTTAGAATATGTCCATATACATGCCACACAGTGACATTAAATTGGCCGCATCGCGCAAGACTACTACTCGCCCAAGAATACTGTTGTCACTGCGCCAAGCGCTTGTTCTGCTTGGCCTAGCATGTTCGCTACCTGCAGCCCTAGTCGCGTCTCTGACAGTGTACGAAGACTATCGTCTGAAAAAGGAACGGGTCTATCAAGAAACAGTCTCAATCGCTCGGAGCATTACCGTCGATTGGGAGAGAGAGATTCACGGAGTGACGGCTGGGCTGCAAGTCCTCGCGGCATCAGAAGAACTGTCTCGCGGCGACCTACATGCTTTTCACGCTAAGGCACGCCAAATAGCTCAATTGCAGAACGTCGACAGCTACACCCTCGTCGACAGTAGCCGTATGCAAATCCTGAACACAGGGCACGATGTTCGCCGTCCGGCTGTACGCGCATCTGCCCCCGAGGAAGCGCTAGACCGCGTGTTCTCGTACCGCTCCGTGTCACAAACCGATTTATTTAAGACCCCCACAAACCGGCACTTAGTCGCTATCAGCGTTCCAGTTGTCATCGACAACGATGTACGGTACAGCCTACAGGCGGGTATCAGCCCTGACATCGCAGGAAAGATACTACGTCGGCAGGCGCTCGGGAAAGGGTGGGTGGCTGCATTGCTAGACTCTCAAGGCATTATCGCGGGCCGTACGCGCGATGAAGAAAGATTCATAGGACAGCCCGCAGTCTCGTCACTCCGTCACGCCATCATGGCGCGGGCGGAAGACACTCTGGAAAGCACCACCAAAGAGGGCATTTCGGTTTTTACAGCATTCACTCATACATCGGACGCCAAGTGGACTGTAGCTGTTGGCGCGCCAACCAACGTCCTGTTAGATGAGCTTACTGCCTCTTTAGTCAAGGTCATCCTGGCCGGCGCCGCAGTTATAGGTCTAGGCGTAGCGCTGGCGGTTTGGATGGCGCGAACGATCGAAAAATCCATCGCAGCGCTTATTGAACCGGCTGTCGACCTAGGCCGAGGGGGGGCTTTCGTGGCTCCTCCAACGCGCTTTGTGGAAACGGCTGAACTCGGAGCTGCTCTGACAGAAACATCGCATATGCTGGCGCGGGCACAACAAATGGCATATCACGACCCCCTTACGGGGTTGTGTAACCGTGTTCTGTTCGCAGAGGTGGCAAACCAGGTTTTGGCGGCCGCGACCAGAGCAGGCCGCTCAGTAGCCGTCCTCGCGATAGATCTGGATCACTTCAAAGACGTCAACGATACCCAGGGGCACGCCATGGGCGATGCAGTGCTGAAGTCTGTCGCACAACGCATGAAAAGGGCATTCCGCACGGCGGACGTCATAGCCCGGTTCGGTGGTGACGAGTTCTTCGTCTTGATGGACGACGCTAATGCTGAAATTGCCCTTTCCGCAGGAAGCGACTTGGTCAAGCTACTTTCCGAACGATATTCGGAGGTGACAGCATCCGTGGGCGCGTCCGTAGGCGTTTCAATTTTTCCGGCAGACGGGGGTGACCTAGATTCGCTCCTCGCGGAAGCAGATGCTGCTCTTTATGCCGCGAAGAGCGCAGGCCGAGGCCGAGTTTTCCACCGCGTGACACACCGCTAGCCGTCCTAGGGGCAGAGCCCGCCAAAGCAATAGAAGAGTCTGTACCGCCACCAGGGTGCTAAGTGGCCCCACTGCCGTCCGTTTGGCGCGCGTGTCTGCCATCCATCAACCCACCGCGGAGCCTTTGCCATGGCAGGCCATGATTGTCCACTTCATCAAAGAACTTCTCGACTTCCTGAAATGCGGCAGCGGCACAAGCAAGTAGAACCCCGCCATCCCCGGACCGCCGAGGCGGCTTCGGAGAGCGGGCCGGTGCCGCTTCGTCACCGGCGCAAAAAGTGACTTTCATCCCGGAAGTGAACTGATCGGGCCTTCCGGCCTGCTCTCCAAAGCCTCACCACCGCGCATTCGCGCAAATCCCCATGACCTACATCGAAACCCTCGCCTGGGGCCTGGGCCTGTTCGCGTTCGCGCGGCTGGTGCTGGCGCCCCTCGGCGACTACCTCTCACGCCGCTACGTCGCGGCCGACCCCTGGAGCGCCACCCAATGAACACCATCAGCGCCAGCGCGCCACCGGCACGCATCCGCCCCCTGCGCATCGCCGCTAAGGCAGCCCGCAGGCTGGGCGACTTCATCGCACCCCGTGACCACGCCGGCAAAGGCAACTGGAGCAAGGACGCGGATATCCCCTGGTGGGCTTGGCCCGCAGCCCTGGCCCTGGCCGCGTTCTTCTTCTTCGGCCCGCAGGTACTGGGCTGGATCCTGCGCAGCGTCCTATGAACGGAATTGACTTCATCCTGCGCGACCGCGCCGGGTGGATTCCGCCCGTGCCATTGCCTCGGCGCCGGCTTCGCTGGGAAGACCCAAGGGCCGAGCCCGTCGGGCCTGAAGAAATCGAATTTATCCGGGCCGCGCGCGGCCGGCTTTCCACCTACGACCTGGGCGAATGCTACGGCGTGTCGCCACAGACCATCAGCAACATCTGGGCCGGTCGCTGTTCCGCTGGCCTCACTCCGCGCCCTGAGCGCACCAATGCCAAAAGGAATCAGCAATGAGTGCATTTTGTGTATTCGGCATGACCGAAGCTCTCGCCAAGAAGGCCGCAGAACGCGCCTGGAAAAAGCACCTTGAGGGATTGGCGCACGACGTGCGCAAGCACTTGACGCCCGAAGACGAGGCCGAATGGCTGAAGGTCAAGACAGAGTATTTCCTCGCCAAGGGCAAGCCTGTAGCAGTTTCCGCCCCCCTTCGACGCCCCTCAGTTTGCGCGGGACTTCATCAGGCTTGCCAGCAAGACCATGCGCACATCTCGCCTGCGCATCATGTGCCGTGGCCCAAAGCTGGACAAGAACGGCGCCCCCGTCATCAGCAAGACCACCAAGAAGGCCGTCATCGGCTGGATTCCCCACTAACGAACAGAAGGCCATCCCTATGTGGTTCAGAAACCTAAAGATCTACCGCCTATCCGCCGTCTGGGCGCTGTTTGGCGATGACCTGGAAGCCGCCTTGGAGCGCCACGCCTTCAAGCCTGGCAACAACCTGGAAATGCAATCCCTGGGCTGGTTTCCGCCCCGTGAGAATGGCGGCCTCGCCCATGTCGTCAACGGTCAGATCCTGCTGACCCTGCGCGCCGAAAGCAAGCTGCTGCCCACTAGCGTTATCAACCAGGTCGCCAAGGCCCGCGCCCAGGAAATCGAAGAGCAGCAAGGCTACAAGCCGGGCCGCAAGCAGATGAAGGAAATCAAGGAGCGCGTCACAGACGAACTGTTGCCGCGCGCCTTCAGCGTCTACCGCGACACCCGCGTATGGATTGACCCGCTCAACCGCTGGCTGGTGATCGACACCGCGGCGTCATCCAAGGCTGACGAGGTGATAGGGCTGCTGGCCAAGTGCGTGGACCCGTTCCCGCTGGAAAACCTGTACGTCACGCAGTCCCCCGCCTCGGCCATGACCGGCTGGCTAGCGGAAGACGAAGCGCCGAGCAACTTCAGCATCGACCAGGACACCGAACTGCGCTCTTCCGGCGAGAGCCGCGCAGCAATCCGCTACCTGCGCCACTCCATCGACGCAGACGACGCCCGCCGACACATCCAATCCGGCAAGCAATGCACCCGGCTTGCCCTCACCTGGGCCGACCGCGTGTCGTTCGTCCTGACCGAAGGCCTCGATATCAAGCACGTCGCCCCGCTGGACGTTCTGAAGGAAGGCAACGACACCATCGCCGCCAACGATGCCGAGAAATTCGATTCGGACATGACGCTCATGACCGGTGAACTCGCGAAGCTGCTGGCCGAACTGGTCGACGCCCTCGGCGGCGAAAAGAGAATCTAAGGAACACGACATGGCAAAGAACAGCGTTGAAGCCTATGGCGCCAGCGGGAAAACCAACGTCCTGAGCTTCGAAACGGACGCCCTCACGATCATCGCCGACCCGGCCCACCCTCTCTACGACGAGCGCATCCAGCTGCCTCTTGACGAGGCGATCACCCTGAACATCATGGCCCTCGGGGTCCGCGAACCGATCTTGGTCTGGAAGGATCCGGAAACCGGGAAGGTTCTGGTGGTCGACGGCCGCCAGCGGGTGCGACACGCCATCGAGGCAAACCGCCGATTGGCCGAGCGTGGCGAGCCGCCCATCTTGGTCCCCGGGGTCGCCCAGCGCGGCACGCTGGAAACCATGAGCGACCTGATGATCGCCATGAATGAGGCTCGACGCGACGATCCGCCACTGACCAAGGCTCGCAAGATGGCCGCCTTTGTCGGCCGGGGATACAGCGATTCCCGGCTCGCCACGATCTTCGCCTGCAGTCAGGTCACGGTACGCAACACCCTGGCGCTGCTGGACAGCACCAAGGCCGTTCAGGACGCCGCCGACACCGGCCAGATCACCCTGACCCATGCCAAGGCCCTGGCGAAGCTCAATCCAGAAGAGCAACGCGCCAAGGTGGCCGAGTTGGTTGCAGCTGGCAAGGACGCCACGCCCCACCAACGGAGCCGCAAGCAGGCCGCAGTCATGGGCGAGCACCCCCGTGTGAAGTCCCGCAAGCAGATCCAGGCCGCCCTGGAAGCCTCCCAAGGTGACTACGCCGCCGCCCTGCGCTGGGTGCTGGGCGAAGAGGAAGGGGCCGCAGCGTGATCAAGCTCACAGACTCCAGAGGCGCCGCCATCTACCTAGCCGCCGACGCCATCGCCAGCATTCAGCAAGCCGGTGCCAGCAGCGCCTGGCACGGCATCCGTGCCTACGTCCGCACCTTCTGCGGCAAGACCTACGAAGTGCAGCAGGACGCCAGCGAAATCAACGCCGCGGTGGACGCGGCCCACCAACGGAGCGAAGCATGAACACCCCCGCCCCCAAGACCAGCCCCGACGCCGCACTCGGCAACCTCATGGCCGCCGCCCTCGACGTTCCTCCCGCCACCGATCCGCCCGAGGCGCCCGCCTGGGCGATAGGTGGCCTGCAGGACATTGCGAAGCCCCTTACCGCCGCCGCGCGCGACGTGCTGGCCGAGCGCCAGCGGCAGATCAGCGTCGAGGGTTGGACGCCGGAACACGACGACCGCCACACCACGGGGGCACTCGCTACGGCCGCTGGTTGCTACGCCATGTTCACGCTGGCCTATCCCCCGGGCGACCCCGTTAGCTTTTGGCCCTGGTCGCCCAGTTGGTGGAAGCCCAGCGACGAATCACGCCGCAACCTCGTCAAGGCCGGCGCCCTGATCCTGGCCGAGATTGAACGCCTGGACCGTGCGGCACAACGGCAGGGGGATGCCTGATGGACTCGAAACCGGAATTCGACTGCTACAGCACGGACGACGAGGTTTTCCGTGATGGCGGCAAGGACGAAGCGCTCCAATCTCTAGACGACAACGGCCGGCTCGAAGTCGGCACCGAGTTCCGCTTAGGCATGAGCAAAAGGCCCGATCCTGCCGAATTCTTCGACGTGAACTGGCTGATCGAGGAAATGCAGGTAAACGCCTCGGATAACCATGGCGAATGCGCCGAGGACTATCTGGCCGACCTTACGCAACAGCAGATCGAGGCGTTGGACGCCGTGGTCAAGGCTTGGCTCGCCGCCAACGCAGAAGTCGAGTTCTTCGGCGTCAACAGCGTCAAGACGTTCTACGTGACGCAAGAGGACATCAACGAATTCAACCGCACCGCCCAGCAGGGCAAAGGCGGTGCGTGATGAACAAGGGCTTCATCCCCAAGACCGCCTGCACCGTCGCCAGCGGCGATTGCTTCTACGACGGTCGCTGCCTGGGAGGCTGCACCACGCGCCTTCCGGCCGCCGACGCCAACGAGAAATTGACGGAAGCCCTGGACATGCTGCGCAAGCTGCATGAGTACACCCTCTCATTTCGGAGCGTGACGCGATACGTTGACGGCTCGGAGATTGATGTAGTCATGCGCAAAGCCGGCCAACTGTTGAAGGATCTGCGCCTGCCGGCCTCCCTCCGACGCGCGGGAGGGCAATCATGAACTGGCTGCATTTTGCCATTGGCTTCGGTGCCGGCTGCACGTACTGCTCCACTGTCACCTTCATCAAGGCCTATCTCGACCGGCGCGAAGAACTGCGCCGGCAGGGCGCGGGGAGGTGAGCATGGCTGAACCTCTGCACGTCGTTTCGATGTCTGGCGGCAAAGACAGCACCGCTACGGCGCTGTTGGCGCTGGAATTGCACGGCAAGGACGCCTGCCGCTTCGTGTTCGCTGACACGGGCAACGAACATGCGCAGACCTATGAATACGCGCTCCAGTATCTGCCATCGGCGCTGGGAATCCAGATAGACGTAGTCCGAGCCAACTTCTCGGATGAGTTCGCCACCAAACGCAAGAATCTGGCACGAATCGCAGCCGGCGAGCCGGAGTCAGCCGTCTACGGAAAACGCAAGTTCATGTACGCCTGGACGCCAGAAGCGGCCGCCCGCGCGTTGGAACTGCTGCACCCCACCGGCAACCCCTTCTTGGACCTTTGCCTGGTGCGCGGGGGCTTCCCTTCTCGTAAGCGCCAGTTCTGCACCGAGTACCTGAAGCGGAATCCGCTGACAGAGTATTCCCTTGGGCTGATCGAGCAAGGGCACGCGGTGGAATCCTGGCAAGGCGTGCGGGCTGATGAATCCGAGGCTCGCCGATGGCTTCCAAGCTATGAGGCCCTCGGCGGTGGCCTCTCAATCTACAGACCCATTCTTCGTTGGAACGTGGCCGATGTGTTTGACGCCCATCGCGCCGTCGGCATCCTTCCGAATCCGCTCTATCGGCAGGGCATGAGCCGCGTCGGGTGCATGCCCTGCATCAATGCAAAGAAGGCAGAGCTACTGGAGATATCGAAGCGCTTCCCCGAAGAGGTTGAGCGCATCGCTGAGTGGGAGCGTTTGGTTTCCCAAGTTTGCCGACCCCGCTCCCCGGTTTCGTTCTTCCATATGGGCACACAGGGCCACGCCGGCCAGGGAAGCACTATCGAGCATGTTATCGAATGGTCCCGAACCAGCCGCGGCGGCCGCCAGTTTTCCCTACTTACCGACTTGGCCGAACCGACGGCTTGCTCGTCGGAATACGGACTATGTGAATAAGGCGCCAGATGAAAACCTACCTCGCAGGCCCCATGTCCGGATACCCGGAACTCAATTTCCCCCTGTTCCACGCCGAGGCCAAGCGCCTGCGCGACAGCGGCCACGAAGTCGTCAACCCCGCCGAAATCAATCCCGACATCACATCGCGCTGGGCGGACTGCATGCGCGCCGATATCGCCGCCCTCGTGACGTGCGAAGCCATCGCCTTGCTGCCCGGCTGGCAGCAGTCCCGCGGTGCCAGCCTGGAACACCACATAGCAACGCAGCTCGGCATGCAGGTGATACACCTGGCGCCAACCCCACAGGATTGAACATGCGATTTCTCAGCGTATGCAGCGGCATCGAGGCGGCCAGTGTCGCGTGGAACCCTCTCGGCTGGAAGGCCGTCGCCTTCAGCGAAATCGAGCCGTTCCCCTGCGCTGTCCTCGCCCACCATTACCCCGACACGCCCAACTGGGGCGACATGACCAAGTACAAGGAATGGCCCGATGTCTCAATTGACCTTCTTTGCGGAGGAACCCCCTGCCAGTCTTTCAGCGTCGCAGGACTCAGAAAAGGACTGGATGACCCGCGTGGCAACCTCATGCTCACCTTTGGTGCCATTGCTGCAAAGTACCGCCCCAAGTGGCTGGTATGGGAGAACGTCCCCGGCGTCTTGTCGAGCAACAAAGGGCGGGATTTTGGCGCCTTCCTCGGGATGCTGGGCCAACTCGGGTATGGGTTCGCCTACCGAGTTCTTGACGCTCAGTTCTTTGGAGTACCCCAGCGACGCCGTCGTGTGTTCGTTGTCGGATGTCTTGGAGACTGGCGAAGTGCCGCAGCGGTTCTTTTTGAGCGCCACGGCCTGTCGGGGGATCCTGCGCCGAGCCGCCAAGCGAGGAAAAGAATTGCCCCAACCCTTAGCGCTCGCGCTCAAGGCGGTGGCGGGCTCGGAACCGACTTCGACTGCGACGGCGGCTTAGTCGCAAAGTGCCTGGTGCGCGGTTCCGGCGGCGGCCAGCGTTACGACGCAGAATCGGAAACTCTGATCGCGCACACGTTGCTGGGCAAACACAACAGCTCGCACGCGGCCGACCAGGACACCTACATTACGCACAGTCTGCGTGGCGAGGGTTTCGACGCGAGCGAGGACGGCACCGGCCGGGGTACGCCGCTAGTACCCATAGGCTTTGCCCAGAACCAACGCGACGAAGTGCGACTCATGAATGTGGCAGGGGCGCTCGCTGCGGAACCCGGCGCCAAGCAACAAACCTATGTTGCGATGCCTCACGCTGGCGGCCAAGCCATCGGCCGCCACCAACAGGCGGTGGCGTTCCAGTCAAGCCAAAGCGGGGTACGTATTGACGACGTGCATGCCACCCTCGACAGCAACAACGGCCCCCGCCGCCACAACGGCGCCCTCTTGGGGATGCAAGTACGGCGCCTCACTCCCGAGGAATGCGAGGCCCTGCAAGCCTACCCCCGCGGATACACCCGCATCGCCTGGCGCGGCAAGCCGCCCGAGGACTGCCCGGACGGCCCGCGCTACAAGGCGCTCGGCAATAGCTGGTGCACCACTAACGCTCGCTGGATCGGTGAACGCATCGACCGAGTGAATTCCATCTTCGAGTCAGCATGACTGCCCTTTACCTGATCGTCCTGCGTGCGGCGCTAGTCGTCGGCGCTTTCGCCGGCCTAGTGCTGTCTTCGCACCGCGCCAGGCGCCCCCACGGCTAACGCTGACAGCCCCCCCATCAATTGACCACCTGAACGGCGCCCGCTAAAAAGCGGCCGCCGTTCTCTGTTGGAGAAACGAAACATGGAGCTTCGAATTGAGCCTGTGTACGTCGACCTGCCCACGGCGGCGTCCATCACTACCCTTGCAGAATCGACCATTCAAAGCATGGTCACCAAGGGGGAGTTCCCCGCCCCGCGCGAGTTGTCCGGCCGGCGTGTGGGCTACCTCTACTCGGAAATCATGGACTGGGCGCTCAGCCGCCCGCGATCCGAACTGCTGCCTCCGAAGAACACCGGAGCCCGCAAGGGCAAGCCCACCGAAGCCGGCTAGACGCGACCGGCGGCCAAGTCTTCCAGATACGTCGACAGGCGGCCAAGCCAATCTCGCCTTTCCTTGTCGTAGGCGTGGCGGTTATACACCCCCTCCACGCCAGGCAGCATATGCCCCAATATCACCTCGCCCACCTCACGCGGGCACCCCAGCGAGGCCAGAAACGTGCGCGATGTGCGCCTCAAGTCGTGAGGCGACCAATGAGTTACCGTCAAGCGGACGCGCTTCCTGTGCGGCGCCGTTTCGCTGTAGGGCTGATGGTAGTAAACCCGCGTCTGCACTGACTTTTGCTCCCAGTGGCCGGATTTCCCGTAGGACGGGAATAGGTAGCCGCTCTCGAAAGCCGCTTTCCGACGCCTGACTACCTGCTCGGCGCGGCCAACCAGCGGGACGCGGAAATCCGTAGCCTCAGCCCGCTTCGCATTCTTCGTTTTTTCTTTTGGCACGGTCCACCACAGACCGTCAGCTTCTTCCGAGACTTCCTCTGCCTCCATCGCACCGATTTCGGCCCCCCTGGCGCAAGTCCAGAGATATAGCGTCAAGAAATCCTCCACGTCGCGCGAAAAGTTGGGCAACCAAGGGATCAATTCCCCTGCCTCTGCCGGCGACAGCACGCGCTTCTTGACGCCACTCTTCTTGCCGTTAATCGCCTTCCCTTTCGATTTCAGCTTTCCCCGGAGGATCGCCCTCCACCAGTTCGGCACAGTCTCGGGCAGCTTGCCCGCGTCGTGGCAATAGTCCCAGGCCGCCCCCAGTTCGCGCCGCAGGATCTGAGCCTGCACCGGGATGTGGGCGAACGATTCGATCAGAGAGAAAGCGTCAGCCCGCGTGACCGACTCGGCGGGCATGTCGGCAAGCGGGCCCAACATCGTGCGGAAAGTTCGCGCGATTTCAACCTGCCCCTTCAGACTTCGATGCTGCTTGATATGCCCGGCGTGGTACAGGTCGCAGGCGCCTTTCACCGTCAACGCCCCCTTCGCCTTCTCCTGGGCCGCCACTGCGGCCGCCTTGGCTGCCTGGCGCTGCTGCTTCGCTTCCACTGCCACGTCGACACCCGCCTCGCGCTGCTGGCGTAGCTTTTCCCACTCGACCACCGCACCGGCAATAGACATGGCTGGCCAGCGTCCCAGCTTCTTCTGACGCATCTTGCCGTTCACCGGACTCTTGTATCGGTAGATCCAGGTTCTTGTGGTCGCCGTGGCTTCCAGGCGGAGCCCGGGATAGCCATCAATGGTAAGGTGTCGGCCTGGTTCAAGCAGCTTGGCGGCGCGGGCGTCGAATTGCATAGGGAGATGGATTCTCTGGCGTAGCTTTTTCGGGAATCCTATCCCAAGCAGCGTAACTTCTCAATTCGACCCATCCAAAACCTACGCTAAATCGGCAAGTGTTGACGGGTTTTGATGGGCGTTGCTGGGCCACATAAGCAACACGTTTCACCAAACTTTCCCCGTGGAAATGCAAGTAGCACAAGGCAAAAAGCCCAAATCACAGGCTGAAATGAACGATCAGCTTTCCGGCCATACTCCCATGATGCAGCAATACCTCCGCCTGAAGGCGGAGGCCGGCCCCCTGCTGCTGTTCTACCGCATGGGCGACTTCTATGAAATGTTCTACGAAGACGCGGAACGCGGCGCGCGCCTGCTCAACCTGACGCTGACCAAGCGCGGCTCGTCCAACGGGACCCCCATCCCGATGGCCGGATTGCCAGTGCACGCGATGGAGCAGTACCTGGCGCGGCTGGTGGCGATGGGCGAGTCCGTCGCCATCTGCGAGCAGATCGGCGATCCCGCGGCCTCCAAGGGCCCGGTCGAGCGCCGCATCGTGCGCATCGTCACCCCAGGCACGCTGACCGACGACGCGCTGCTGCCGGCCAAGGCCGACCGCGCGCTGGCCGCGGTGTTCGTCACCGGCAACGCGCGCGCGCCGCGCGCCGGGCTGGCCTGGCTGAACCTGGCCAGCGGCGACTTCCGCGTCACCGAATGCGCGCCGGCGCAGCTCGAATCCGAGCTGCATCGCATCGCGCCGGCCGAGATCGTCTGCGCCGACAGCGCCGAATTCGACTTCCCGTTCGAAGGCGCGCGTTCGCGCGTGCCGGACTGGCACTTCGAAAGCGACGGCGCCCGCGCGCACCTGCTGGCGCATTTCAAGACCGACACGCTGGCGGGCTTCGACATCGAAGACATGCCGGCCGGCATCTGCGCCGCTGGCGCACTGCTGCGCTATGCCGCCCGCACCCAGTCGCAGGCGCTGGCGCACGTGCAGAGCCTGTCGGCCGAGCGGCCTGGCCAGTTCGTGCTGCTCGATCCGGTCACGCGCCGCAACCTCGAACTGACGCAAACGCTGTCGGGCGAGGATTCGCCCACGCTGTTCTCGCTGCTGGACGGCTGCCGCACGCCGATGGGCAGCCGCCTGCTGCGCCGCTGGCTGCACCATCCGCTGCGCGACAACGCTCCGGCCCAGGCCCGCCAGCACGCCATCTCGACGCTGCTGGCCGGCCGCATGGACGTCGAACAGACCTTCGGCTCTGCAGGCTTGCTGGAGACGCTGCGCGGCGCGCTCAACGCCTTTCCCGACATCGAACGCATCGCCGCGCGGCTGGCGCTGCGCTCGGTGCGCCCGCGCGAACTGGCCAGCCTGCGCGACGCGCTGCAGGCGCTGCCCGCATTGCGCGACCTGGTCGCGCCGATGGCCGCCGCGCCGCGCCTGAACGACCTGGTCTCGCACCTGTCGGTGGACCCGGCGCTGGCCGCCCTGCTGGTGCGCGCCATCGCCGCCGAACCGGCCGTGGCGATCCGCGACGGCGGCGTGCTGGCCGCCGGCTTCGACGCCGAACTCGACGAACTGCGCGCCCTGGCCGCCGACGGCGGCGACTTCCTGGTGCAACTGGAAGCGCGCGAGCGCGAGCGCACCGGCATCGCCAACCTGCGCGTCGAATTCAACCGCGTGCATGGCTTCTACATCGAAGTCACCAAGGGCCAGACCGCCAAGGTGCCCGAAGACTACCGCCGCCGCCAGACGCT
>CALMPB010000144.1 GCA_937871985.1 uncultured Burkholderiaceae bacterium | reverse complement strand
CCGCGGCAAGCACCAGGCAGGCCGCGGTGCGCGCCCCGGTTCCGCCCGAAGCCCCGCCCGCGCGCGCCTTGGCCAGTTCCGACGCAACCTGGAAGACCCCCCTGGCCGCACTCCACACCACTTTGTAGCTGCGATTCATGACAACGCTCCTCAGGCTGCCCGATAAAACCCGGAATTCTTTTATTTATGGCCAGGCCGCGAAATTACCGATCTGGCAATATCCGTAAATCTATGTAAGAGTAACATCGTGTAGTCATTTGTTGTGTCAACTTGAACTGCGCCATAAATCAAAGTCGGCCAGATGGCATCTACTCATTGCTTCCACGCGGCAATAGCGTGTCCGATGAGGCCGAATCGGGCTACGCTATCATATGATTTTGTTCGCTCGAGGGTCGTGGTATTCGTATGGAAAACGGTCAGGACGATCAGAGTCTGTCGCAGACAGAAAGAGCCGTGCTGGGGCTCAGGGGGCTTATCGTGCAGGGGAAGCTCAAACCTGGGCAGCGCGTGCTCGAGCAAACCCTGGTGGACAGTCTCGGAGTGTCGCGCACTCCGGCGCGCGCGGCGATACAGCGTATCTGTGAAGAGGGCTTCATTACGCTGGTGTCCAAGCGGGGCTACATCGTTTCCAGTTTCACCGAGCAGGACGTCTTCGATGCGATCATCATCCGGGGCACACTGGAGGGCATGGCGGCTCGGCTGGCGGCCGAAAAAGGCCCGCCTCCGCGCACATTGGCGGCTATGCATGAATGCTTGCGGGCCGTGGACCTGGCGCTCGAAGAGCCGGACATTGCCGTGCGCCAAGGCGAATACGCCCGCCTGAACGACAGGCTGCACGAATTGATTTGCGAGGCCGCGCAAAGCCCAATGATGGATCGCGCCATGCAGCGCCTGGCCGCGATTCCGTTTTCATTGAACAATTCTTTTACCGACGTGCCGCCCTCGGCCGAGCAGAAGGTGGCCGCGATTTTGCGCAGCGCTCAAGAGCAGCATTACAGCCTGGTCGAGGCTATTGAAAAAGGAGAGGGCACCCGCGCCGAAGGACTGGCCATCGAGCATTCACGCTCCACCTGGAAATACCTGATGGTCATGCTGCACGTGCCCGAGTCGGTGGAATTGCCAGGCGGCCTGCAGGCCGCCCTGAGAGGGTATCGCGCTTGATTACAGGAACAGGACGCGGCTGACCAGGCCAGCCGCGTTTGGAGCAACCCCTTAGCTCATGGGGCAGGATGCCGCATAGGAATCCCGGCTTTTTTCGAAGATGACGCCCTTGTTCGACAAGACCGCCCGCCCTTGCGCGTCCTTCACGACATCCACGCGATAGAACGATGAAATGGGGAATTGATTGGTATTGAAGGCGAAGTAGCCCCTGACGGACTTGAAGTCGGCAGCCTTCAGCGCGGCCCTGAATTTCTCTTTGTCCTGGACGTTCCCATGGGTTTGTTTCAAAGCCGAGGCGATGAGCCTGGCCGCGTCGTAGGATTGCGCGGCGTACAAAGAGGGCTCGCGGCCGTACTTGTCGCGGAATGCCTTGGCGAACTCCTGGTTGGCGGCATTGTCCAGGTCCGGCGCATAGGGTGAGCTGGTGATCGCGCCCAGCGCCGCGTTTTTCAAGGCGGGCAGGGTCGAGCCGTCTATCGTCGACGTGGATACCATGGGTATCTTGCTCATCAGCCCAGCCTGCTGATACTGCTTGGTGAAGTTGACCCCCATGCCCCCTGGATAAAAGGTATAGATAGCCTCCGGCGCTTTCGCCATGATGGTCGATATCTCGACGGAGTAGTCGGTCTGGTTGAGCTGGCTGAGTGTTTCGTCCACGATTTCTCCCTTGAACGTGCGCTTGAAGCCTTCCAGCGCGTCCTTGCCCGCCTGGTAATTGGGCGCCAGCAGAAACACGCGCTTGAAGCCCATTCGGTTCATCAGCTCGCCAGCGGCTTCGTGCAGCTGGTCGTTGTTCCAGGAGGTCGAGAAGAAATAGGGCGAGCAGCCCTTGCCGGTGATGGGCGTGGGGCCGGCGTTGGAGCCTATCAGAAAGGTCTTGGCCGAAGTGATGGGCCGATGCACCGCCATCATCACATTGGAAAACACCACGCCCGTCACGATGTCGACGTGGTCGCGCGCCAGGAACTGCCGGGCGATCTGCACGCCTTTGTCCGGCTTCATTTCATCGTCTTCCTTGATGATGCTGATTTCGGTACCGCCCAGGCGTCCGCCTTCTTGTTCGACGGCCAGCATGAAGCCGTCATATTGATCGATGCCCAGCGTGGCGCCTGGACCCGAAAACGTAGAGAGAAAACCGATTTTCACGGGAGCGGCATGAGCGGAGCCGCAGAGCACGGCGGCCAGAAACAGGCATTTTGCGATACGCATGGGAAGATTCCTTAAAAAAGAAAGTTGTGGGTACAGCAACAGCCGTTGATGTTCTTGGCGTTTCGCGCCTCTTTCAGTGTTCTGCTTCGATTAGGCGCTGCACTGTGCGCCGCATATGTATCCGGGCGGCATCGGAGACGATGTTCACCAGGCCTTGTTCGCCGTCAGCCAATAGCGAGGCCTGCTGAGCTTCGACGATGACCTTGTCTTCGTTGAATGCCGTGTCGATTTCCCGGAACAAGCCTTCGGTGGCTTGTGGATCGTCCTGCCGATATCCGTTCGCCGCCGACCAGAAGTAAAAGCAGGTGGTATCGGTTTCCGGCGTGAGACCGTGGAATATCCTCAGGGAGAAACCAGGCTGGTCGCGGTTCTCGACCGCGTTCTTGCCGCTGTCGATACCGCCCGTCCATTGCAGGACGGTGCCTGGTGCGATGTATTGGAATTCCATCCAGCGGTCTATGCGTTCGCCGAGTTCAACGGCCTTGCGATAGGTGGGCGGAGGCGCCGAGTTCATCAGCCACCGTATGAAATGCAGGCCGTCCTCCCGAGGCGTGACGGTCATCTTCGCTTCCACGTGCGCTTTCGGGTTGCCGCCTATGGTGTTTTTATGGACGAAGGCCAGATGGGTAAGATCCATCAGGTTGTCGACCAGCAGCATGTAGTTGGCCTTGACCCGATACATCTGATGCTTGTGCGGCCACTTGGCGTAGTCGTTGTGGTGGGGATAGTCGACGATAAGGGCCGGGTCGGCCTGTTCGGGGTTTCCCATCCAGATCCAGACGATTTCATCCTTGACCACGACAGGGTAAGACTGCACCTTGGCGCTGGCGGGAATGCGCTCCTGCCCGGGAATGCGCACGCATTTGCCTTGTCCGTCGAACACCATGCCGTGATAGCCGCATTCCAGACCTTCCGGCACGACCTGCCCGAGCCGTAGCGGAACAGCGCGGTGACAGCAACGATCCCGCAGCGCCGAGACCTGGCCGTTGACGGCATGCTTGAAAAAAACGATGGGAATATTGCACAGGGTTCTTGAGAAAGGCGTTGCACCGATCTCGTGTGCCCAGGCGGCCATGTACCAGGCGTTTTCGATGAACATATGTATTTCCTATTCGGAGCCTTCTTGAATTAGCCGGAGCGTCTTTTTTTAATGCGTAATGTATACGTAAATTAGGATAATTCTGATTTTTTTGGATTAAAACTAGGGTTTATCCTATTTAACGTATACGTAAATGGTAAGGGTGTATACGTTGGCTAGTGCTTCATTACGCTAGTTCAGGCGGGGTTTTCGAGCCCTGATAGGCCCGAAAATGGGCGGGAGTTGATCGGGCAGCCTGAGTTGTTGGGGCGGAGAAGTAAAAAATAGGTGTATGCTTGCTCTCGGCCATCAGCGGCCATAGATGAGTGACGGCCTTGTGGCATGTAAGTCTTTTCACGCGATTGATCGCGCAGCCAGCGAATCCATAGGACTGTACACGTTACCATCGTCCACCTTGAGCATATGTCGGCATGGCCCAGAAGCTTCTGAACGGTCCGCATGCCATAGCTCGCTTACACAATCACGATTGTGCAAACCCCATTGGGCCAACCAGGGGAATCTAGCCCTTCGGGACTGGCAAAATACTGATGCTGCTTTTGACGGATTTGATAATGCTGTATAAATAATACATATATGCAACACAAGCTCAGACTGACGCGTCCTGCAAGCGAGGTGAGGGCGCGGTAATAAGCGGAGACCCTGCCGTGATAAGCGGACGCGGCAGTCTCTCTATAACAAGTTAGCTGCCTATGCCATCTCCGTCTCACTCCCGTGCATTCTCAACTCTTCGTCCTTGGCAAGAGGAGTTCGTCAGCAACTATCTTATTGAGCCGAGAGCCAAATCGTTGTTAGTCGCGGCACCAGGAACAGGAAAGACAGCGACCGTGCTCGCAGCCGGCCGCAGGATGATTGAGGAGAACTATTCTGATTCATTCTTGGTGATTTCTGACCACCCTGAACTTCTGGCGATATGGCAACACGCAGCCCAGCGGTTTGGACTCGACCTCACCGACTCAATCGATGAAGCTACTCGTTGTGATGGAGCATCTGCCACTTTGCAGTCGCTTCGACTGCGTGCGTCGACAAGATCTTTTCACTCAGCAGCCACTGCTAAGCGCTGGTTCATCGTTGCGGATGAAATGGTGGGACAGTTATCGTCTGCCACTGACATCGTGGATCGGATGCTTTCCCTCAATTCGGGTAGTAAGGCTCTGTTCATCGCCCACCATGTTCCACGCGGCCTGTCGTTCGAAGCGGAATTCAACTTCCGGTCGGAATTCATTTTCAACCGAGTTGTTTTGGAGTCGCGAAAAACTGAAATTCAGATTTCCAAATATGCTCCAAGCTTCTCCTTGCTACGTCAACTTCAAAAGGGACCATCTGCTCTTGATTGCCTCTCATGGCGAGAGTTCGAGAAGTTGATCGCTACGTTACTCGAAAAAGATGGCTACCAAGTTGAGCTAATGCAAGGTTCCAAAGACGGGGGTGTCGACGTAGTGGCAACAAAGAGTCTCGGCTCTCACGGATACTTCAAAGCACTTTGGCAAGCGAAAAAACAGGATGTGCGGAATAAGGTTGGAATATCGGTGGTGCGCGAATTGGCCGATACTAGAAACGAGTTCGGTGCCAGCAAGGGCATTATCGTTACGTCTTCGTACCTGACACGGGGTGCACTCGACCGCATAGATCGGAACAAATTTCTTCTCGGAAAGGTTGATCGTGATGATCTTGATGCGTGGATTAAACGAACACTCTTCCGAGCCGATAGCTAGCCAATCATTCCGTTGGATTTACGCGAAAAGCCGCTCGAGCAGGTGAGTTTGAATGTGAGCGACTGCTATCAGGCGCTAATTGTCGCCTAGACCGCTTTGGGTCGTAAGTCATTCAAACGAACAGCAATAACACTGCCTCTGAACGCAAAAAGCCCAAACCGAAGTTTGGGCTTTTTTAGAATTTGGAGCGGGAGACGAGTCTCGAACTCGCGACCTCAACCTTGGCAAGGTTGCG
>CALMPB010000143.1 GCA_937871985.1 uncultured Burkholderiaceae bacterium | reverse complement strand
ATCCTCCTTAAATCACAACCTCAAATCTGTGCCATTGGTGCTGACGGCGGACAGGGTTCCTTTTCGCTGACGGCGGGCAATTATCAGAGTTATGGCGTCGAAGGCTATGCGACCGGACCGCTGACCGATACTCTAAGTATCAGACTCGCTGGGAAGGTCGATCTCTCCGAAAAGGGATGGCAGCGAAGCGCCACGCGGCCCGCCGATCGGCTCGGCAAGAAGAATCAAATGGCCGGCCGCGCATCGCTTCTTTGGGAACCCGATCCCCGGTTCAAGGCATTCCTCTCGATATCCTATTGGCGTGACCGTTCTGACACACAGGCGCCGCAGTCGATCGCGTATAGTCCGCAGGTCCCGCCATTCAGTCAGGCCGCGCGGGCCCAACCTAGCGTGATCGCAGAGCCGCAAAACAGCAGAGACGCCGACTGGAACTCAACAAATTATCAGACGACCCCGGGCCTGAATCGTCCGCCGTACGAAGCGGATGGGCGGTTCTTAGGCGCCAGCTTGAGGCTCGATTACAAGTTCGGCGATTGGGCGACATTGACCTCGCTAACCGGCTATAATGATGCCAAGCGCGACGACGTCACGAGCGTCGACGGGCTGGCGATCGAGGTGTTGACCGCACGCAATTCGGGCCGGATAAAGTCGTTCTCGCAAGAGCTTAGGCTTTCGGGTGACGCACCCAGGCTGCACTGGTTGATCGGCGGCTATTATTCGAACGACGATCTCTACGAGAAGACGCTGAGCTATTTCGCGGATGCGACGGCGGCCTTCCAGATTCGCGGTACATCGCTCCTTCTGAAGACAGACCCCGCCGCGGCGGCAGCGATGCTCGGCGTACCAGGCCCGGCGGTCCCCGGGTTTATCGCCCTGGCGGGTGCCAACACCGCACCCTATTCGGTAAGCGACCTGGCGAACGGCTTCAATCGCTCGCAGTTCTTCGCGGATGGTCGCAATCGCACATACGCCGCTTTCGGCAACGCTACCTATGAAATCTCGGATCGGCTAAACGCCACGCTAGGCGCACGATATACCAGTGAAAGCCTGAGGAATAGCGGCTGCGTCGCGAACATCCAAAACACGACTGCCGCGATCGTGCCATTCTTGGGTACGCTGGTTTTTCAGAAGCCAACGGTTGCCGGCGCGAACGATTGCACCACCTCCCTACCGGACAACTCGGACTTCTCCGGCATCGTACGCGGCAACCTTAGCCAGAACAATGTATCGCTGCGCGGCACGCTCGATTATCATGTCGGCAGGGATTTTCTCATCTACGCAACCGTCGCACGTGGTTACAAGGGTGGAGCCTTTCCTGCGGTCGCGGCTAACAACGCCTCTCAGCTCACACCCGTCAAGCAGGAAAGGCTCATGGCTTATGAGCTCGGTGTGAAAGCTAGCCTGCTCGACCGCCACGTTCTGGCAAATTTCTCGACATATTATTATGACTACAAGGACAAGCAGCTCTACAATCGCATTCCTGATTTCATCTTCGGCACCCTGCCCACCATCGTGAATGTGCCCAAGTCCGAAGTCTATGGTGCAGAGGCGGAAATTACGGTGCGACCGGTTTCAGGGCTCGATGTACGGTTGGCGGGCTCCTACCTTCATACCGAGGTGAAGAATTTTTCAGGGTTTGACGAATTCGGAGCTCCTTTCGACTTTAGCGGAAAGCCGTTCGCATATTCGCCGAAGTGGTCCGGGTCTGCCTCTGTAGGTTACCACCGGGACATAGTCCCTGGGCTGCAAGGCTTCATAAACATAAACGCAAATTATCAGTCGCGGTCCAACGCAAGTCTCACACAGGTTGCCATTTATACGATCAAGCCCCGAACCCTGGTCGACGCAACGCTTGGCTTGTCGAAAGACAGTTGGGAGCTTCGTCTTTGGGCCAAGAACCTGTTCGACACTTACTATTGGAACACTGTAAACACCCAGACGGATAGCATCTTTCGTTATGCCGGTATGCCACGAACCTTTGGGATCACGGCGACGCTGCGTTATTGAGGGGAATGGTAATGGGTGCCGAGGAAAACAAGCAAATCGTTCAGGCGCTTCTCAATGAAGCGATCATGGGGGAAGGACCGGGTGCCGCATTCGACCGCTTCGCGAAAGCGAATTACGTGCAGCATAACCCGCGCCTGCCGAATGGAAAGGAAGGGTTCGTCGAGTTCTTCAATATCGTGCTCGGATGCAAGGACTTCGCAGCTGAGCCCAAGCGGGTAATCGCCGAAGACGACCTCGTGGTGATCCATGCGAAGATCACCGGCTTCCACTGGCCCGACGAACCGGTGCCCTCGTCACCGCAATCCTTTGCGTGGGTTGATGTTTTCCGCCTCGAAGATGGAAAAGTCGCCGAGCACTGGGATCTCTATCAGCCGATCCCGCCGGAAGACCGCAATGGCAACGGGATGGTTTGATCGGCTCGCCGCCGGCAACATCGTCCAACAGGGCTTTGCCCGACTATGTAAGCTGGCTGCCCGCGTCGCGTCCACCTTTGTTCTGGTTCAGGCAGGCCCGGGTCTGATAGGGTCTCGCGACGAGCAGAAGGTCTGCCGCGTGGGGCTGGGCTCCACAAGGTCGGTGCGCTGCCGACACTGAGGTCATGAATGAGGCTTGCACGTTGGTCAACAAAAGGAAGACGCTTGCCACCCGGGATGGCGATGTTCGAGGAAGTGGCGCGGCCCGACCGGCGCCCGTTCCCTCCCGTCGCGTTCGAAGCAAACAGGAAAAGGCGCAAAGGATCATTGCCGCCGCGCGTCAGCTTTTCGGTGAAAAGGGTTTCGACGCCACGACAACCGTCGAAGTCGCCAATCTAGCCGATATCGGGACCGGCACGCTCTTTCTGTACATCAACTCAAAGGAGGATCTGCTGCTCATGGCGTTCCTCGATGAAGTCTTCGATCTGATTGATGACTCCTTCTCGACGGTTGACCGCGATGCGCCGTTACTCGATCAATTGCTCCACATTTATGAACGCCTCATCGTGTATCACGCCAACGATCTTGATCTGTCGCGACACCTCCTTCGCGAGGTGGCGTTCGTTCGCAATCCGCAGATGCGCGTCGCGGTCAACCGCTTTCGGACCGTGTTGTTTCGGCGCCTCGCAGCCCTCGTTGCTGCGCAAAAGCGCAAGGGCAAGCTCAAGACACACGCGCGGCCAACTGTCGCCGCGTCGATGTTGTTCGCTGTCTATTTCGCACCGCTCACCGAATGGCTGAACGGCTACATCGATGAGAGCCGGTATCGTCACCGGCTTCGCGAAAGCCTCGAACTCCAGATTGCCGGTCTGAGCGGCGGAATGCGATAGCACCATCATAAATGACTATAGTCAGTTTCTGTTGACGCTTGTTTGGGTCTGTGGCACCCCATGGTCAGAGAGGATCAAGGCACATTCCATGCATCGGCGCCAATTCCTGAAAACCTCGGCGGCCAGTAGTATACTGGCGATGGCCACCCCCGTATGGTCCATCAAAGGACCTTTGCCGAGGCTCATTTTTGATTCCCGTTTCAGGCTGGCACGCCAGTTCGGCGACAATGCGAGCGCTAAAGGGGCCGAGGCAACGGGCTTTGCCGGGGACGCGACCAGTCTCTGGTACGGCGAGCTCGACCGGATCGCCGGAACCGGCCGGCCGCTGGCGGGGATGACGACAGGCGGTGTTCTATTCTGTCTTGAACGTCTGGCGGCCCAACACAGAATGGAGCTCGCGTTCCACGCCGTTCATCCCGAGGCATCGATCGAGCGTTCGCACATTTCTTATGGCGATGCACGGATACTGCGCGACGGCGTCTCGTCTAGGCCCGATCATGTCGAGGCCTGGGTTGAACTGGCTATGCGCCACCTCATTGATCCCGCTCCACATCGACAGGTCGGCAAGCGGACCCACCTCCATTTGAAGACGGACGCAGCGCCGGGGCTCGAATCCTGGGTCCTCGTCCAGCGACCGTCGGTCTCAGCCTAAAGAGGTAGCATGCTTCCGCACAACGTCTCTAAAACGGATTTCGAAAAGGCGATCGTTGCCATGCGTGGGATCGTCGGCGCGCAATGGGTATTCACCAGCGAAGAGGACCTTGCGACCTATCGTGACTTTTACTCGCCTTATTGGGGGGAAGAGGAGGAAAGACAGGCGTCGGCCGCTGTCGCCCCCGCCACCGTCGAGCAGGTTCAGCAAATTGTTCGGTTGGCCAATGATCTACATTTGCCAATCTATCCCATCTCCACAGGCAAGTGTCCGCCGTCAGCACCAATGGCACAGATTTGAGGTTGTGATTTAAGGAGGAT
>CALMPB010000142.1 GCA_937871985.1 uncultured Burkholderiaceae bacterium | reverse complement strand
GGGCTATCGTTGGCTCGTAGCTTGGCCGCCGAGGGTGCCAACATGGTTCTCGTGGATATTGCTGGGGACGCCCTAGCTTCCGCAGTCGAGGAAATCAAGCTTACCGGCGCGCGTGTCTACGCTGGATGCCTTGATATTTCCGATCCGCAATCGGTTGAACGTTTACGCGACGACATTCGGAACAAATTCGAGCCTATTGACATTCTTATTAATAATGCCGCTATCGGCCCCGAGAAAAACGACCCTGCGTACTTAGCGACCAAACCCAAGTTCTGGACGACGCAAGACAGCCTTTGGCAACAGATGCTTAAGGTGAATGTCTTTGGCGCTCAGTTAATGAGTCGCCATTTTGCGCCGGAAATGATCCAGCGGGGTTGGGGGCGTATCGTCAACATCACAACAAGCCTGGATACGATGTATAGGCAGGGCATTGGTGCGTATGGTCCATGTAAAGCAGCGCTCGAGGCATTGTCTCGCATCATGTATCAAGATCTTGATGGAACAGGGGTAACCGTTAACGTACTTGTACCTGGCGGGCCCGTGAATACTGCCATGGTGCCTGCAGAGTGCGGCTTCAACCAGGCTGATCTAATCCAGCCTTCAGACATGGCCCCTCCGCTGTTGTGGTTATGCAGTAAAGAGGCTGACGATACGACAGGCTTGCGGTGGGTAGCCAAGAATTGGAGGCCGGAGGCCTCGGCCAAGCAGCGCCTAAGCCTGGCTGCCAGTCCTGTAGCGTGGCCGCAACTGGGCCTTCAGGCCCATTTCCCCTCCGCAGTTTAGCGAAAGAAATAGGGTATGTCGCTGTGGTGCGTGTCTAGCAAGTCCCACAGCGATCAACTAGCATCATTATTATAGTAACTACCCTAGTTGACAAACATATGTAGCGAACCTAGTATATCTGAAAACGCCACATAATCGCTTTCCAATTAAAGGGGGACATATGTCGATCAGTCGTAGAACATTTCTCACAGGTGCCGCTGCTGTAGGCCTTTCTTCGGTAGTTAAACCCGTCTTTGCGCAGTCTGATGTCATTCAGATCGGAGTGCCGACCGGCATAACAGGTAATTGGTCAGCACTGGGAGCCCAAATCCAACGTGCCTGCAAATTGTTTGAAAAGCATACTAATTCGCAGGGAGGGATCGATGGAAGGCGCATCTCGTTTGTGTACGAAGATACTCAAGGCGATCCAGCTGCTTGCGTGCGCAAGGTGTCCGAGCTGGTGGAAGGGCGCAATATCAAGTTGATCACCGGAATTATTTCCAGCGGTGAGTCTTTGGCCGTTATGCCCCGGCTAGAGGCTTGGAACGCGTTATACCTGGCGACCATTAGTGGGACGGGCACTCTTACGGGCAGCAACTATGTTCCGAATGCGTTTCGTACCACGGTATCGGGGCCAATGCGCGCCAGAACGATAGCCCATTGGCTTGAAAAGTCTAACGAGAAGAAATTCTTCACGATAGCCCAAGACTACGCATGGGGCAAAAGCAGCCTTGAAACCTTTGAAGGGTTGCTTAAGAAAATGAATAAAGAGTCGGTAGGGAACGTACTGACGCCTTTGGGCACGAAAGACTATTCAAGTTACATTACGCGTATCCGTCAGGCAAATCCAGAAGTGCTGTATGTTGCCATGAGCGGTGATGATGCGACGGCATTCTTGAAGCAGGCTGGGCAATACCGTTTGACCAAGCGCATGCAGATTGTCACCGAAGTTCTGGATTTATTGAATACGCGCCCTTTGGGGGATGCCGGCCTCGGTCTTACCGGCGTCAGCCAATACAACTATTCATACGATGCGCCCACCAACGTCGACTTCGTGCGCCTCTTCAGAGCCGAATACAACGACATCCCGGATACTTGGGAAGGGAGTACCTGGCAGTCGTTAATGCTCTTGGCTGAAGCTATTCGCCGAGCCAAATCCACTGACACCAAAGCGGTTCGAGACGCGATGGAAGGGCTTGAAATAGAAGGCTTGCAAGGCACGGTAACGATGCGTGCGTGCGATCACCAGCTTGAGCAACAGGTCTTCATTGCGCGTATAGAGAAAACAGCTGATGTTTCCTATCCGACACCCAAGATTATCGACGCCTATCCTGCTAAAGATATCATGCCGGCGTGTCGCGCCAACTCGTAACGTTTTTTTGAAGGGTTGAGCCCCTGATTTGGTCCATGGGGCTCATTGCAAAGGATCTTCGATGAATCAATGGGAAGTTTGGCTCGAGCTGGGGCTCAACACTTTAGCGTTGGCATCGCTGCTGGCGATGCTGACCATAGGCCTGACGCTGATATTCGGCATCATGCGAATCATGAATTTCGCTCATGGCGCTGTTTATATGATGGGGGCATATGTCGGCATTTCCGCATCGCAGTTTATTGGCAGTTTCTGGGCAGCCCTTCTGATTGCACCGCTCTGCGCCGCGTTGCTAGGGGCAGTGCTCGAACTAGGTTTGCTGCGGCGATTGTATCGTCGTGATGGAAGTGCGTTTTTGCTGATTACCTTTGGCATAAGTCTGGTTCTAACTGAAGCCACCCGTCTGATATGGGGGTCGAATACGCGCACTCTTCAACTTCCGGAAATGCTGACCGGCGTGATATGGCTGGGCGAGAATCCATTCCCGATGTATCGGGTGTTTCTTATCGTGTTTGCTCTTCTGATCCTGGCTTTACTTGCCATTGTGATTCTAAAGACGCGTTTGGGGCTGCTGGTCAGATCGATATCCCAGAATGCGGAAATGACTCATGCGCTTGGGATCAACGTCAGTGCAATCCGCACACTGACGTTCGCCGCTGGCTGTGGTTTGGCAGGGCTGGGCGGGTATCTTGCAGTTCCTCTGATTAGCGGATACATCGGTATGGGCAGTGCCGCAATTATAGAATCGTTCGTTATCGTCATGATTGGTGGGATGGGCAGCTTTTTAGGCTCGGCAGTAGGCAGTCTTTTGGTTGCAGGCACTCAGTCGTTTGGCAACTTCTATTTTCCTGATTTTGCACTGGTTCTAACCTATGTCTTGATGATTGCCGTCTTGCTCTACCGTCCAGGTGGACTGTTCGGAGAGGAGCACTAATGAAAATCGGCATCCCTGTTTTGATATTGCTCGCGCTGGCTCCATTTGCCGCGTCGAGCTTCCAAGTATTG
>CALMPB010000141.1 GCA_937871985.1 uncultured Burkholderiaceae bacterium | reverse complement strand
TCCACCACGTCGAAGTCGCGCGCGACCAGGTCGGCCGGCTCCTGCCAGCCCGCCTGGCGGGCCATGTGCAGCACCGTCCGAATGGTGACCGCGTCCGGCCGCGCGCTGTCGATATAGGGCCAGACGCGGTTATCCAGGAAGTCCGGATCGTACTTGGTGCTGCGCGCGCTGAACTGGTGCGCCAGCTCCAGCCCGTAGTCGGCGCCCGCCGTGGCGTGGTGGATGGCGAAGACCACATCGCGCCACTGGTCGTAGTCCAGGGCGTTGCCGTCCTCATTCGTGATGGCGGCCAGCGCGCTTTCCAGCACCGCGGCGTCGGCATCGCCCGCCGGCACTACGGCCAGCTCGCGCTCGGGCTTCTCCAGGACCGGCACGGGCGACGACATGGGCCAGTCCATGCCCACCAGGTAGTCGCGCGGCAGGTCGTCCAGGTCGAATGGGTCCAGCGGCACGCTGGCGCCGGCCAGCGGCAGGATGAACATGCTGCCGAATCGTTTTTTCTCCGTGCCCACCGCGTCCTGCTTAGGGAACCCCTCTACCTGGCCGTCGGCCACGCCCTTCGTGCCGGGCGCCAAGCCCGCCGCGGCCAGCGCCGCGCGCAGCCACATGCGCACGCTGTACGCATCCTGGGGCTCGGCCCACAGGCAGTACAGATGGATGCCTTGCCCGCCGGATGAGCGGAACGCCACCGGCGCGCCGCCCTGCCCCTGCAGCGCCTGCGCCACGCGCGCGGCCGCGGCCTGCATATCGCACCACGGGGTTTCGCCCTTGTGGCTGTCGAAGTCCAGCACGCCCAGCAGCGTCACAGACTGGCCCGGCAGGATGGGCGCGGCACCGTAGGCCGGGCCACCATTGACGTGTTGTGCGAGGCGCGCGTCGGTCAGGGCCTCATCCACGCGGCGCGGGCCGTCGTCGGTCTTCCTCCAGCACACGTCCCGGCGCACGCGGTCGATGATGGGACCCAGCGCTTCGACCAGCGCCAGCTTTTCGTTCTCGGTCATCTGCTGCCCTCGTGCGCCTATTGGATATCAGCCAGATGGATGGGACGCGAGCACCTCATGCCGCGACCCGCATAAGATCAAGGCTGCCGATCGGCAGCGCGAGGCGCGCCTCGATCTTGCGGGCGGTGCGCTCGGTGATGTTGCGCGACGGGTTCTTCCCGATCAGTTGCGACATCCAGGCCTGGTCCCAGCCAAGCTTGTCGGCCAGAGCGACAGAACCGCCCTCTTTGGCCGCCAGGGCGCGCACGTTATACAGGCGCGCCGTGTAAAGCGCGGCCATGGGATCTTGGTTCATTCAGTTGCTCCGGTTGATCGTTTGCTAACGTAGTTTAGCAATCAGTCATTCCAGCATCAATTAAACATTACGTATTGCTTATCTTTTCCGTAGATGTTACCGTCGCGACCTAGGGAAACCCCGTAACCCATTTTTTGAGGACAGATGATGAAGCAAGGCGAGAAATTGAGTCAGCAGCGCAGAACGAACCTCAAGCAGATCCTGATCGAGCAAGGCGGCCCCGCTAGTTTTGCTAAAAAGTTGGACCTCTCCGGCCCATCCTTTTTGTCGCAAATGGTTAACGGGCACCGCGTGATTACGGAGAAAACCAGCCGGCGTATCGAACTGGCCGCCGGTAAACCCGAATACTGGATGGACCACGCGCATTCCTCTGTCGAAGGGGTCGGCCCCACGGCGTCCGTGCAGGTCGATCCCAGCTTCGTGGGCGCGGCGGTCAAGATGGTTGCAGAGATACAACAGGAACTGAAGACCGCCCTAACCCCCGAAAAATACGCAGAAATCGTCAATCTCGTGTACGAGAACGCCCAGCGCACCGGCAAGCTCGACCGTGATTTCTCTATGAGGCTCGTGAAGCTGACCATGTAGGAGCAGGCCATGCCGAATCCGAAACGATGCCCGCTTATGCGGGCTTTTTTGCGCCTTGAAAATTAGCAAACAGTAAATTTCAATTGCCCATAAGTATCGCGTTTGCTAACCTTTAATCGCAGCACAGGACCTACCAACAGGAGCATAAAAATGAGTTTCGGAATCACCGTTCAGCGCGCCATCAAAGACGCGCGAGTTACCTTCACCGCGACGCTCGATACCGCCAAGGACGCCCTGGCCACCGCTACGTTGTTCGCGACCGGCGACGCGCCGGCGCCCTCCGTCAAGACCCAACCGGCGTCCACGGAAAAAAAAGCCCAGACGGCGGACGCGTCCGCGAAGTCTTCGCCGGCCGAGCAGACCCAGACTGCGTCCGGCAGCTCGGGCAGTTCCTCGACCGAATCGAGCAGCGCCGGCGCGCCCGTTGACGCTTCCCTCGACTACACGAAGGACATCAAGCCGCTGGTGCTGGACATCGCCAAGATCAGCCGCGCCAAGGCTGAAGGCCTGCTGCAGCGCTTCGGCGTCACCTCGGCCAAGGACTTGAAGGCCGACCAGTTCGCTGAATTCAAGGCGAAGGCGGAACAGGTGATCTCGGGCGACTACGACCCCACGGCCTCCAGCGAAGAGGCCATCGCATGAACGGCCGCAAAGCTCGCGCGCTGCGCCGGGCTGCGCGCCGGATGACGGCCGGATTGCCCTCCCACGACCTGATCTGCGAGGGCGGGCGCGAGGTGGCGTTGCCCACCGGAAAGCTCGACGCCATGGGCAAGCCCATCGTGCGCTACGCCGAAGTTACCGGCACGTGGCGCCACAAGCCGACCAGCACCCGCGCGGTCTACCAGAAGCTCAAGCGCGTCTACGGCCAGGCACAGTTGGGAGCCCTGAAATGACTGAACCCGCACATGCCACCCTCTCGCCCTCGGGCGCTGAACGGTGGTCCACGTGCCCGGCCAGTGTCCAGCTGGAGTCCGGTTACCCGGACACCAGCAGCGACTACGCCGACGAGGGCACGGCCGCCCACGCCGTCGCCGAAATGGCGCTGCGCGAAGGCAAGGATGCCACGGCCTATAAGGGCCGGCGCATTCCCATGCGCGCCGGCAAGACCGTGGAGGTCACGGCCGACATGGCGACCGAGGTCCAGAAGTATGTGGACTACGTGCGCGACGTCTCCACCGGCCACGAGCTGCTGCTTGAACAGCGTTTGGATATCAGCCGCTGGGTGCCTGAGGCCTTCGGCACGTCCGACGCGGTCATCCTGCGCACGGACGACGAGCTGCACGTCTGTGACCTGAAGTTCGGGCGCGGCGTGAAAGTCGACGCCGAAGAGAACAAGCAGATGATCCTCTACGCGCTGGGCGCGCTGGATCAGTTTGCAGTCGTCCTGGACTTCGAGCGCGTGCGCATGACGATCCACCAACCGCGGCTGAACCACGTCAGCGAGTGGTCCATCACGGTCGACGAGCTGCGCGAGCGCGGCGCGCGCTTGAAGGAAGCGGCCGAGCGGGCGTACCTCTACGTCGAGAGCGAGACACCGCCCGTGCCGTCGGACTATGCACCGTCGGAGAAAGCGTGCCGTTTCTGCAAGGCGCACGCCGCGTGTCCGGCCAAGGCGTCCGAGGTCGTCGTCACCGTGTCGCGCAACGTCAAGGCCACTCCCGACGACTTCGAAGTGGTCGCGCCCCAAGGTGACATGGCCGCAACGGACCTGGGCGCGCTCATGGGCCGCGTGGGCGAGGTCGAGGCCTGGTGCAAGGCAGTGCGTGCCGAAACCGAGCGCCGCCTGCTGCTGGGCGAGCCCGTCGACGGCTGGAAACTGGTCCAGGGGCGCGCCGGCGCACGGAAGTGGACGAGCGAGCAGGAGGCCGAGGATCTGCTCAAAGCCATGCGCCTGAAGTCGGACGAAATGTACGACAAGAAGGTCATCAGTCCCACCACAGCCGAGAAACTGCTCAAGGACACGCCCCGCCGCTGGGCGAAGGCGCAGGCCCTGATCACGAAGTCCGAAGGCTCGCCCAGCGTGGCGCCGGCATCCGACAAGCGCCCCGCCCTGGTCATCAAGCCCGCGGCGGACGACTTCGACGACGTCACGGCCGGCGCTGGTGAAGTCGCCACCGACGGAGCGGACCTCGTATGAGCACGCACCGACTGCAGCCCAACAACCCGACGCTGGCATCGGCGCCCCGGGAGAACGAGGGCAAGGACGCCAACGTCTTGCCGCTGGAGTTCCGCCTGGCGCTGCAGTCGGCCGCCCGCGTCCGAAACCCCCACGAACGGGCCAAGGCGATAGCCAAGGTCACCGCGCGCGCCAAGCGTGCGCACCCCGAATTTTTCCGTTGAACCGCAGCAAATAGACAGACCCATAAGGAACCTGAAAATGAAAGTGAAACTCTCCAATGTTCGCGTCGCCTTCGCCCAAAGCCTGACCGAAGCCAAGGCCTTCGAAGCCGGCCAGGAGGAGCGCTACGGCTGCACCTTCCTCATCCCCGAACAGGGCCACCCGGTCCGCAAGACCATCGAGGACGGTATGTATGCCGCCGCGGCGGAAAAGTGGGGTGCCAAGGGCAAGGCCATCGTCGACAACCTGCTCGAAACCGGCAACCCGAAAGAGGTTTGCTACTACCCGGGCAAGCGCAAGGCCTATGACGGCTTCGAGGGCAACATGGCTCTGGGCGCGGTGCGCCAGAAGAAGGACGGCATGCCCCTGCTGCTGGACGCCGACAAGTCGCCGCTCATCGACGCCGCCAAGGGCACCGCATACCCGGGCAAGGAAGGCCGCATCTATTCCGGCTGCTACGTCAACGCGACCGTGGACCTGTGGGCCCAGGACAACAAGTATGGCAAGACGATCCGCTGCACGGTGAACGGCGTGCAGTTCGCCAAGGACGGTGATTCCTTCGGCGGCACCAGCAAGGGCGACGCCGATGACTTCGACGACCTCGGCGACGGCTCCGACGCCGGCGACGACCTGGCCTAAGGAGCGCGCACATGCTGACTTTCATTGTGCACGTGGGAGATTTTTTCCTCCGCATTCCGGCTCAGTACGTGGGATCGCAAGTGTCTACCGACCGATTCGACGCTGTCGCCCGGGCGACTGGCGAACAAATTGCGACGGCTCTCGGCGGCGAGTATTCGCACTGCGAAGACGACGACACCGGCAACCAGGCATGACCCCACACCCTCACGGCGCCGCTCTCCCCGACGCCGTGCGATAGCGGGGGCTTCCCATCCTCAGCCGCGACCAGGACCACGCGGCGCCAACGCCCCGGATCGCTACCCAGCTCCGCCCGCACATGTTGATTACGGCGCTGGTGAGTACGCGCAATCCGTTGGAAGCCGGCAATAGAAATGGCGGCAATCCGGGGCATGGTCCACACCCCTTTCAGCACGAGGACGCACCGTGGCATCGCCGTACGCAAACCTAGCCGAGCGCATCCTGGCCAACACCATGATCTCCGACGAGCTGTCGCACAACGGCACGCCCTGCTGGCTGTGGATCGGCGCCCGGAACGCGTCGGGCTACGGAAAGATGAACATGCGATTCAAGAAAGGCCCGCGCAAAGGCAAAGTGAAATCGGCGCTGGCGCACCGCGTCGCGCTGGTCGAAATGGGCGGCCGGCGCCTGAACAGCAAGAGCGTCGTGATGCACCTGTGCAACAACCGGCTGTGCTGCAACCCCGCCCACCTACAGGGCGGCACTCAGCGCAAGAACGTCCGACAGTGCGTGGCCGAAGGCCGGCACTACACCCCTTTTAGGAAGGCAGCGTAATGTCAGTTGGCGCAATTTTCCGAGTCGAGGACGAGGCGCATCACGAGCTTGAAGCTGCGGTCGGCAAGGGGCGTGTTGGTCAGTTTGCCATCCTTGACGTGCACCACTTTGTCGACAAAACGATTAATGAGGAATTCTGGGTCCGGCGGAACATTACACCGCGCACGGGTGGTCGCTTTAGCAGCACGCTCGGCGAGAGCGTTCGCCCCGTCGGCGCCGGTGATCTTAAACACCTCCGGATCACTCATGTACGCAGTAGAAACACCCCGGGACGTGCCTTCGTACAGCCCTTCGACATAGCCCTGAAACAGCGTGGTGCACAAGCCTTGCGCCTGGGCACTGCCCGCCGCCTCGCGCGCAGCTTCGTGGAGGCAAAGGCGCGCAACGGCGCCCGCGTTGAGGTCGCGCGCCAAAACCGACCCACTGAAGCCGGACAGCACCATCACAGTAGCAATCAATTTGCGCACGTTCTACTCCTGCTGGCACCTGGTAGATCCGTCAAGTGTACCGGTAGACATGGAGTCTATGCAGCATGACCCCGACCGCCACCGCCTTCCACGACCTGGAAACCTTCAGCGAGCGCGACCTGAAGACTTACGGCACGCACGCCTACGCCGAGAAGGCGGAGATCCTGCTCTGGGCCTACGCGCTGGAGGACGAGCCGGTGCGCGTCTGGGACGTGACGGCCGACCCGCGCCCGCCGGCCGCACTGCTGGAGATCCTGCAGCGGCCCGATACCCGGCACGTCTGGCACAACGGCGGCATGTTCGACCGCACGGTTATGAAGCACGCCCAGCCGGCCCTGCACGCCATGATCCCCGAGGCGGCCTGGTTCGACACCATGGTGCAGGCCTACACACACGCCCTGCCCGGCGCGCTGGACATCCTGTGCGACGTGATGAACGTACCGCTGGACCAGCGCAAGCTAAAGACCGGCAAGGGCTTCATCCAACTGTTCTGCAAGCCGCGGCCCAAGAATATGGCGCTGCGCCGCGCGACGCGCCACACCCACCCCGCCGAATGGGCGCAGTTCGTCGAGTACGCCGGCCAGGACATCGAGGCCATGCGGGTCATCTACCGCAAGATGCCCACTTGGAACTACAGCGGCGAGGAGTTCGACCTATGGCTGCTGGACCAGCGCATCAACCAGCGCGGCGTGCTGGTTGACAGGGAACTGGCGCAGGCCGCGGTGACGGCGGTGGAGCGTGCCAAGAAGAACCTGGCCGCCCGCACCCTGGAGCTGACCGACGGCGCGGTGGAGTCGGCCACCAAGCGCGACAAGCTGCTGGCGCACCTGCTGGCCGAGTACGGCGTCGAGCTGCCGGACCTGCAGGCCAGCACCTTGGAGCGTCGCATCGAGGACCAGGCGCTGCCCTGGGCCTTGCGCGAGCTGCTGGCGATCCGCCTGCAGGCCAGCACGTCCAGCACCAGCAAGTACAAGCGGCTCATCAACGGCGCCAGCGCCGACGGCCGGCTGCGCGGCCTGCTGCAGTTCGCCGGC
>CALMPB010000140.1 GCA_937871985.1 uncultured Burkholderiaceae bacterium | reverse complement strand
GCGCGCTCGTCGCCGCGGGGCAACTGCACGGCAACGATGCCCGCGGAGCCCGGCAACGCGGCAGCCAGACGGCCAACCGACAGCGGCGAGCCGCCGGCATGGGGGAAAAAGACGAAAGTCGGCTGCCCGCCGGTCGCCTGGCGCAAGCCAACCAACCAGCGGGCCAAAGGTTTACGAACGTGCATCCCAAGACCTGCCGAACAAGACATAAAACCCTATCGAGGTTGTATTGCTGCATTGCGCGGGCGAAGTTAACATTCTTCGTCTATTGTTTCACAATGTTAACCTACTATTTTCGTTATGGACACTCTGGAATACGCATCTTCGAGCATGCGCTTTTCCGTCATAATCCCGCCCAGAGGGCGCAAGCCGAAGTCAGACACAAGGAAACCGGCATGAACGATCAGCAATCCTTCGTACAACGCTTCGAGACGGACGGCGCGGTTTGCCTGCACCAGGCCTTCGATGCAAAGTGGGTCGAACTGGCCCGGCAGGGCATCGAGCGCAACGTCGCCCAGCCCAGCCCATTGTTTCGCAACCTGGCCCGGGACGGCGGCGGAGGCTTCCAGTCCGACATGTGGTCGCGCCGCTATATCCCCGAATTCGAACGCTTCTGCATGGAGTCGCCCGCGGCCGCAATCGCGGCTCAGGCGTTACGAACCAATCGCGTCCGACTGGCGCAGGACACCTGGTTCGCCAAGCGCCCCGGCAGCTCGGAACGCACGCCCTGGCATCACGATACGGTGGTCGACGGACCCTTCTGCTCGATGTGGGTCGCGCTGGATCCCACCCCGCGCGACGCCACGCTGGAATTCGTGCGCGGCTCCCACCTATGGGGCCAGGCGCTCATGCCGGGCGCATTCTTCGACGACCCCGAAAACCGCGAAGGCGCGGACAAGTTCTATGCCGAATTCCATGGCGACGCCTCGCGGGCCGACGCGCACGAATTCGGCAAGATCCCCGATATCGAAGCCAATCGCGGCGCCTACGACATCATAGGCTGGGACATGGAGCCGGGGGACTGCGTGTTGTTCGACGCGCGCACCATCCACGGCGCACCGGGAAATCACTTCAACCACTACATGCGCCGTTTCGTCACGCGCTGGGTAACCGATGAATCCGTCATCGCAAGCCATGGCCAGGACATGATCGACGCCTTGGCAAAATCGGGGCTCGAAAACGACTTGCGTGTGGGGCACCACATCCGAGGACCGCTCTTTCCGGAATTCACCTTCCCTTCGGCTTGACCGCGGCCATAGCGCAATCCCGCCGCGCGGCAGCCTTTTTCGGCGCGGCATTCAGCAGACATTCAGACAAAATGTAGAACGCGTAACAATTTGTTGACAAGCCCCGAAACAGCCATCTACACTTTGCAGCGGTCGGTTCATTGTCAATGCGCTTCATTCGGCATCCGGCTTCTATTCAGTCCCTTGCAGTACTTCGTACACGTTCTCCCTCAACGACAAGGATTTTCATATCATGGCCGAGATGTTCCTAACGATTACACGCGCCAACATCAAGGCGGGCAGCGAAAAAGAAGCCCGCGCATTGTTGGAAAAATCGTTACTCCCCAACGATGGTTCCAAACCCGGCGATCATATCCCGGGCCTTATCGGCTTCGGCTTGATGCGCTCCAAGAAAGACCCTCATGTCTTCGGCCTAGCCACCGTCTGGAAAGACGAAGCCTCGCTCGATGCTCTGTCCTCCAACCCCAAAGCCAAAACCGGCGGTAGCTGGGTTCAGCAGTTCATCAAGTTCACCGAAGGCGAAGTAAAAGGCGAAGGCTTCTACATAGAAAGCCTGTAATCGCTCCCCGGAGGCGCCGCCCGCATTGCATGAAGGCCCGGCGCCTCCGTTTTCCGCTATTCCCGGCTGGCCTCGACACTCCCCCGCCAGCGTGCTGCCAGCCATAGGCCACAAGCTACGCGCCGCAGAATCCAGGCATGCACATGACACTCCCCCCTTCTTCCGGCTCCGGCGCCTTGCCGGCCTCCTCCGCAAAACCCACCCTACGCCCCATCGAAGACGCCTATCCGCTCACGCGAATGCAGCAAGCGTTGCTGGTGCGCTGCCTGGCCCATCCGGATCGGCCGCTCTACATGGGGCAGTGGTGGGCGGTGTTGCAGGGCGAGCTCGACGAGCAGGCGTTCGCCGCCGCCTGGCAAAGCGCCGTCGACCGGCATACGGCGCTGCGCAGCGGCTTTCATTGGGACATCAAAGCCAGTCCCTTCCAGGTGGTGCACCGCCAGGCGATTCTTCCGACAAGCAGGCACGACTGGTCCGAGCACGCCGACTGGCGCGCACGGCTCGACGCCTTCCTGGCCGAGGATCGCGCCCTGCCCTTCGACCTGAAAAAGCCGCCGCTCATGCGCATCGCCCTGATACGCCTTGCCGCCGGCCGCCATCTGGTGGTGTGGACGCGCCATCACCTCACCGTGGACGGCTGGTCGCTCGGCGTCATCCTGTCCGAAGTGTTTGCGCACTACAAAGCACGGCTCGGCGGGCAAGCCCTGCAACAGCCGCCGGCCCCCGCATTCCGATCCTATGTGGACTGGGAACAATCGAATCCATCGCCGGACGCGCTGAACCATTGGCGCACAGTGCTGGCCGCCCGTTCCCTCGATGAGGAAACCCTGGAGGGCAAGCCCCGCGCCGCCGATTCGTCCGCTCCCGACATCGACACCGTCGCCCTGCACCTGCCGGCCTCGGCCACGGCCAGGCTGGAAGCCCTGGCCCGCGCTTGCCGCGTCACCGTCAACACCGTCGTCCAGGGCGCTTGGGCCATCGTGGAAAGCCGGATGTCGAATCGCGACACCGTCCTGTTCGGCGCCGTCGAGACCTCGCGTCCGCCGCATCTGGCGCAGGGCGGATCCGAACTGGTCGGCGTCCAGGTGCAGATCCAGCCCATACTCGCCCACATCGACCAGACGCCCCTGGCCGCCTGGCTGGAAGGCCTGCAGACAGCCGCCGTCGCCGCGCGCCAGGCCGGCGCCGTCGGCATGGACGAATTCCGCGCGCTGCTGGGCATGCCCGGCGACCGCCTGCCGTTCGACAGCCTGGTCGGCTTCCAGAACTACCCGTTGGACGAGGCCGGCGCCTTCAAAGGCTGCGGCCTGGCCCTGGAAGAAAGCGGCGACGTCACGCTGCCCGACATGCCCCTGAACCTGATGGTGGAGGCCCAGGCCGGCGGCTTGCGCCTGCTGCTGATGTTCGACCGCCGGCATGGCGACAAAACCCAGGCCAGGCTGCGCCTGGAAATGCTGCACGAAACCCTGACACGCCTGCCGGAGTCGGCGCAGGCGCCGGTGGCCGCCATCGACGCGCTGCCCGCGGCAACCACGGCATCGCTGCTGGACACGCAAGAAGTCGCGGCAAGCCTGCCGGGCGCGGATCGCAGCGTGGTGCAGACCATTCTCGAGCATGCCGCCAGCCGGCCGCAAGCTACCGCCGTCGTGCAGGGCGCGCAGCGTCTGGACTATGCGGGGCTCGCCGCCACGGCAATCGCCATCGCGGATCGCCTCGCGGCCCAAGGAGTCGGCCCCAACGCCCGCGTCGGCCTGCATCTGGAACGCTCGCCGCTGGCGATCGCCGCGATACTGGGCGTCATGCTGCGCGGCGCCTCCTACGTGCCGCTGGACATGGAGTCTCCCGAAGACCGCAAGCAATTCATCGCCGCCGAAGCCGCCATGGCCGCAATACTGTCGGCCACGGCCGAAACGGTGGCGGGCCGCGCCGCCATCGCCGTCGGCGACCTGAGCGCGGGCGCATCCGGTTCCGTCCAACTGCCGCAAACTCATGCGGCGGCCTTGCCGGCGCAAACGCAAGAGGCCTACGCGATTTTCACGTCGGGCTCCACCGGCCGTCCCAAGGGCGTGTCCGTCAGCCACGGCAATCTAGCCTACCATGTCGCCGCCAGGGACGCCGCCTATCCCGGCACCCCCAACCGCATCCTTCTGCTCACCTTTCCCCTCGTCTTCGACGGTTCGGTCACCGGCATCTTCGGCACGCTATGCGCCGGCGGCACACTCGTTCTGCCCCGACCCATCGAAGCCACCGACCCCGACCGCCTGGCCGCTCTCATCCGCGACCAGGGCGTCACCCAGACCATCATGATTCCATCGCAATGGAACCTGCTGCTGTCGGCCGCGCCGCCCGGCGCGCTGGCCAGCCTGCGGCTGGCGGTGGTGGCCGGCGAAGCATGCCCGCGCGAGCTGGTCGAACGCCATTGCTCGGTTCTGCCCGGCACGCTGTTGGCCAATGAATACGGACCGACCGAAACCACCGTGTGGGCCACCCTGGAACGATGCATCGCGGGCCAGACGGGACCTGTGCCGATCGGCCGGCCGATTCCCGGCTCGCGAGCCTATGTGGTGGATCGCCACGGGCGGCTTTGTCCGCCCGGCGTTCCCGGAGAGCTGCTCATTGCGGGGCCAGGCGTCGCGGGCGGCTACATCAACCAGCCGGAACTCACGGCCGCGCGCTTCGCCGCCAATCCGTTCCACGGCGAAACCAGCCTGCGCAACGTCTACCGCACGGGAGACCGCGTGTCTCAGGCCGGCGACGGACGGCTGTACTTTCGCGGACGCATGGACGACCAGGTCAAGGTCAGCGGCTATCGCATCGAGCTGGACGAAATCGGCGCCTGCCTGCTGCAATGCCCCGGCGTCCAGGAGGCCATTGCCGTCGTCCACTATCCCGCCGAGCGGGCCGCGGGCATGATCGTGGCCCACGTTGCCGGCGCCGACCTGCCCAGCCAGGAAGCCATCATGCGCCACGCACAGCGCTGGCTACCCGCCTACATGGTGCCGCACAACATCATGCTGCACGAAGGCCTGCCCCACACGGCAGCCGGCAAAGTCGACCGCCGCAATCTGCCTGCACCCGCATTGTCCAAGGCCGAGCCGGCCGCGCCGCAAGGCGACATGGAGCAAGCCATTGCACGAGCCTGGCAAGCCGCCCTGGGACATGACTCCATAGGACGCTTCGACGATTTCTTCGCCATCGGCGGAAGCTCCCTGGGCGCAATGCAAATCGTGTCCAGCCTGAGGCGGGAGCTCAAGGTGGCCGTCGACCTGACCGACCTGCTCGAATCGCCCCGGCTTTGCGACTTCGCCCGCCAGGTGGCCGGACGCCAGGCCAGGCATGAACCGGATGCGGCCATTCCAAAGCGTCAGCGCACGCGCATCGACCTGGCGGCCTCTCCCGGCGCCGCGCAAGAGCCGCGCCCATGACCAGCGGCTATATCTCGGCCGCGTCCTTTGCGCAGCGGCAATTGCGCTATCTCGACATGCTGCGCCCCGGCAGTTCCGAGTACGCTGTGCCGCTGGTGGTGGAAATCACCGGAAACGTCGACCTGGCGGCGCTGCGCAGCGCTTTCCAGGCGGTGATCCAGCGGCACGATGTATTGCGGGCGGCGCTGCCGCTGATCGATGACGTGCCCGCCCTGGCCGTGTCCGACGAGCTCGCCATTGAACTGCCTGTGCTGCACGTGGACGCCACCACGTCCGATGCCTGGCGCCAGGAGCTGGCCGGCGTGGTGACGCACATGGCAGCCCAGCCGTTCGACCTTCAGAACGGGCCGCTGTTGGCAGCCGCGCTCGTGCGCGCCGCGAACGCCGCCAACGAATGCGCCACCGCTCTGGCAATGGTGTTCCACCACGCCATTGCCGACGGCGCTTCGCTGCCGCTGTTCGTCAACGACCTTGCCGCCGCCTACGACGCCAGCCTTGCCGGATCGGCTCCACGATGGCCGGAACTGCCGCTGCAGTACCCCGACTTCGCCGATTGGGAGCAGGAGCGCTTCGGCGCGCCCGACGCGCCCGCGCTCGAACCGGCTTTGCACTATTGGCGCCAGGCCCTGCAGGACGTGCCCGCGCTGCTCGATCTGCCGCTGGACGGGACGCGCGGCGCAGCGCGCCCGGCCGGCGCCACCGTTCGCCGAGAACTGCCGGACACGGTGAGCAAGGAACTGGAGCGGGTCGCCCGCGAACGCGGCGCGACCCCTTTCATGGCCTTTCTGGCGGTGTTCTTCGCCGTCCTGCACCGCTGGAGCGGGCTGGACGACCTGGTCGTCACGGTGCCGGTCTCCAAGCGTTCCCGGCCGGAACTGGCGCCGCTGATCGGCCTGCTGGTCGATACACTGCCGATGCGCCTGGCATGCACGCCGGCCACTACGTACAACGCGCTGCTCGACAACGTGCAGCACGTGTTCCGCGACGGCATGCGCCATCGCGATGCGCCGTTCCAGCGCATCGTCCAGGCCATTGACATAGAACGGCACAATGGCGTGGTTCCTCTCATGCAAATCCTGTTCGGCGGGCTGGAACCGGACGGGGAGCCCATCGCCGCCTCGGACGGTTGCCGGTTTGCCGCGGCCGACGATCACATGGAACAGGCGGCCAAGTCCGACCTGTCCATCGTCTACCGGCAAGGCGCCGGCCGGCTCGATCTATGGTGCCGCTACGATCCGGCATTGTTCGACCGCGCCAGCATGGAAAACCTGCTGGAGTGGTTCGGCAACGTGGCGGCCGCGGTGGCGCACGATCCCGACCAGGCCATCGGCGGCCTTCCCCTTATCGGCGAGGAAGACGGACGCCACCTCATTGCCCGCTTCAATCCGCCGCTGCGCCCCTGCCCCTCCGACAGTTCGGTCATCGCCCGGTTCGACGACGTGGCGCGCCGGTATCCGCAAAACACCGCATTGGACGAAAACGGGCAGGCCACCAGCTATGCAGCCCTGGCCGAACAATCCGCGCGGCTGGCCGCCGCCCTGGCCGCGGAGGGCCTGGATGCCGGCGATACCGTGGTGCTCGTCCTGCCCGTCTCCGGCCGGTTGATCAGCCTGATCCTGGCCATACTGCGCATCGGCGCCATCTACGTTCCGCTCGACCCGGCGCACCCGCACGCGCACCGGATCCGCCTCGCGGCATCGGTAGGCGCGCGCGCCGTCATCGTGCCGGACGATGACAGCGAGGACTACGGCGGCATCCACATCCTGGATGCGCGAGCCCTGCATGCCCGGGCCGACGCGCTTGCCGCCCATGCCGGCGGCGCGCCCGCGGCGGCGGACGCCGCCTATGTCATGTTCACCTCGGGCTCCACGGGCGAACCCAAGGGCGTGGCGGTGCCGCACCGGGCCATCCTGCGCCTCGTGCTCGACACCAATTTCGCGGACTTCGGCCCCGACACCCGGGCCGCCGTGCACTCCAACCCCTCGTTCGACGCCTCCACCATCGAAATGTGGGCCCCGCTGCTCAACGGCGGCGCCGCGGTCATCGTCGAGCGCGACGATATGCTCGACACCGGACGACTGCGGCGCGCGCTGGCCGAACGCCGCATCAACTTCCTCTGGATCACCGCCGGCCTGTTCCACGAAGTGGCCGGCATCGATCCGACGGTCTTCGCCGGCAAGCGGCTGGTCATGACGGGCGGAGACGTGGTCAACCCCGATGCCGCGCGCACGGTGCTCGCCGCCGGCGCCGGCTCCGGACTCAGGCTGCTGAACGGCTACGGCCCCACCGAAAACACCACCTTCAGCACCACCTTCGACATCGCCGGCCTTCGCCCCGACAGCCTGTCCGTGCCCATCGGCAAGCCGGTGGCCGGCAGTACCGTCTATATTCTCGATGCTTTCGGCCAACCTCTGCCCGTAGGCGTGATCGGCGAAATCTATGTCGGCGGCGAAGGCGTGGCCAACGGCTACGTCGGCGACCCGCAGCGCACGGCAAGCGTGTTCCTGCCCGACCCGTACAGCGGACTCGATGGAGCGCGCATGTATCGCAGCGGCGATCATGGCCGCTGGCGCACGGACGGCAATATCCTGTTCGCCGGACGCTCGGACGACCAGATCAAGCTGCGGGGATTCCGCATCGAGCTGAACGAGATCGCCGTCGCGCTCGGCCGCCATCCTGCCTTGCGCAACAACGTGCACGTGGCCGCGCCCCGCTTGGCCGGTGGCGAGCGCCGCATTGCCGCCTACATACAGCCCCATGCCGCACCCGCGCCCACGGCGGCGGAACTGCGCAGCTTCCTGGAACCGCTGCTGCCCGCGCACATGCTGCCGCACGCCTACGTCACCGTCGACGCGTTCGCGCTCAACCTGAACGGCAAGGTGGATCGCAAGGCATTGCCACCGGTTCAGGATCACCACTACGATCACGCAGCGCAGTCCGTCGCCCCGCGCTCCGATGCCGAACATGCGCTGCATGCGATCTGGCAGGAACTGCTGGAAACAGCGCAATTCGGCGTCACCGACAACTTCTTCCATTTGGGCGGCGACTCGATCCTTGCGATCCGCCTGGCCGCGCAAGCCACCGCCACCGGCCTGCCCCTCACGCCCGCCGACGTATTCCGCCTGCAGACGATCGAACGGCTGGCCGACGCCGCCGCCACGGCCCAGCCCCGTCCCAGGCGGATGGCCGCCGATCGCGTCTTTCCGGCCGAACTGGCGCCTGTCGCAACGCCCGCGCAAAGCCAGCCCTTCCTGCTCGCCAGCCTGGTGCTGCCGCGCCGGACGGCCCTGGTCGAACTGGCGCTCATTATCCAAAGCCTGGCCGAACGCCACGAAGCATTGCGCCTGCGCTGGGTTCACGACGAGCAAGCCAGCCGCCTGGAAATCATGGCCTATGTGGCTCGGTTGCCCATACGCACCGTCGAGGCTCCGCATCTTGCCGATGCGGGGCTGGACGACTGGATCGCCGAGCATGCCGATCGCCTCGGCCGCGGCCTGGACACGGCGACCGGCGTACTCATCGCCACCACCCTGGTCGAACGCGGCCCGGAAACGCCGCAGATCGCCGTGCTGGCGCTGCACCGCGCGGCGGCCGACGCGTGCACGCTGGCCCTTATCGCAGCCGAACTGGAAGCCATGCTCCATGGCGGCTCTACCTCCCCGCAGGCGCCCGAAGCCTCGGTGGCCTATGGCGACTGGCTCGACTGGCTCGAAAGCTATGCCGATCAGCAGGCGGCAGGCGAAGCATTCGAGGCCCTGGAAAGCACGCCCATGCGCACAGCCGCGCAACCGATGCTCACGCCCAACGAAGCGCCGCGCATCGTGGCCGAATGCCGCATGCCCAGAGAGACGGCCGATACCCTGATGCATCGTGTCACGGAGCAGTTGTCCGTGACGCCGCTGGACATACTGGCCTCGGCCTTCTGCGCGGCGCTGCCGCCCATGCAAGACGCGGACTCGGTGCTTATCGAGATCCTGGACGGGCAACGCCGGCTGCCTTCCGGCGCGCCCCGCGTCGACACACTGCCCGGCAACCTGGACAATGTCCTGCCGCTGCTGGCGCCCGCCGGCGCGCTGCCCATGCCTGAAAGGCTGTCCGCCATCAAGCTCGCCCGCCAGGCCGTGCAAGCCATCGCGCCGGCATACCGGACACTGAGGCAGACCTTCGATCTTCCCGCTCCGGCACTGGGCCTGGCGTGGCTCCCCGGCTTCGCCGAGCCGGCCGGGTTGCGCATGCACTCGCTCCCGTCGTTCGGCCCTTCGGTGCAAGGCATGCTGCTGGCGGATACCATCGACGGACAATTGCGCCTGGCCTGGGCCGGAGCGGAGCCGGCCGGCGGCGCCGCGCCACTGCTCGAGCGGACTGCGCAGGCCTTGCGCGCCATAGCCGGCCTGCCCGGCGAAGGCGCGCGCGCGCTGCACACTCCGGCGGACTTTCCCCTGGCCGGCCTGTCCAAGCCCGAGCTCGACCACATCATCGACGCCGCGCCCGACATCCTGGACATCTATCCCCTGTCCCCGATGCAGGAAGCCATGCTGGTGCACACGCTCGCCGCAACGGGCTCGCTCGTCAACTTCGAGCAAAGCTGCGTGCGCATCCGGGGCCAGCTCGACCACGACGCATTCCGTCACGCCTGGACGACGGTGCTCGAGCGGCACGACGTATTGCGCACCTCGTTTCACTGGCGCGGCCTGGCACGGCCGCTGCAGGCCGTGCACCGCAACGTGTCCCTGCCTTTCACGACCGAGACGTGGCCGGCCTTCGACCCCGCCCGCCTGGAAGCCTTCCTGGCCGACGACCGCGCCCGCGGCTTCGACCTGGAACATGCGCCGCTGCTGCGGCTCACCCTCATCCAGGCGGCGCCGGACGAAGCCTACTTCGTCTCCAGCTTCCATCACCTGCTGGTGGACGGCTGGTGCTTGTCGCGGCTGGAACGCGAAGTGCGGGCCGCCTACCAGACCTATCGCGGCCGTCCGCCCTTGTTCGACGAGCCGGTGCCGTATCGCGCCTACATCGCCTGGCTGGCGCAGGCGGACCAGACCCGCAGCCAACGCTACTTCGCCGAGCTGCTGAGCAAGTTGCCATCCCAACGCCGCTTGTTTGCGCCGTCCAGCGGCCCCGCCACGGCCTTCAAGACAGCGCGCCACACGCTGGATCGCGCAAGCAGCCGGGCCTTGACCGCCTTCGCGCGGCGACGCGGCCTGACGCTTGCCGCCATCCTGCATTTCGCCTGGGGCGTCTGGCTGAGCGCGCGGCTGGGACGCGGCGACGTGGTGTTCGGCACCACCGTCTCGGGACGCCCCGCCGGGTTGCCGGAAGTCGACCGGATCATCGGCCTGTTCATCAACAATCTGCCCGTGCGCCTGCGCCTGGAGGCGCACGATAGCCCCGCCGAACGCCTGACGGCGATGCAAACGCAATTGGGCGAGCTGCAGGACCACGCGCATCTCTCGCCGACGGCGGTCGCGGCCTCCGCGGGAATGCGCAGCGGCGCGCTGTTCGACACCCTGGTGGTGGTGGAGAACCTGATGTCAGGCACCAGCGCCTGGGATGGCGCCGAGGGCCTTATGGTCGAAAGCGTCCATTCCCGCCTGAAAACCGCGTACGACCTTACGTTCATCGCCATGCCTGGCGATTCAATCGCCCTGTCCCTGGTGCAGCCGGACGACCATCGTGCGCTGGAAGACGGCGATGCCGTGCTGCAGGCGCTGGCCGGCATACTGCGCGCCTTGCCCGAAGCCGCGCAAGGCCGCATCGCCGATCTGCCGCGTCCCACGCCGCGCGAACCCGCCGCGGGCCCGGATCCCCTGCCCGCCTCGCCCCTTCGGTTCGCCACCCGGCCGCGCAGCACGCTGGAAGCCGCCATCGCCGGCGCCCTGGCCGATATCTCCCAGGACGGCTCCGCTTGCGCCATAGACCTGGATGCCGACTTCTGGCGCCTGGGCGTGAACTCCCTGGATCTGCTGCGCCTCGCCGCAAGGCTGGAACAATCATTGGGCCGCCCAGTACCCATTTCCCTGCTGCTGGAACATCGTTCAGTCGCCGCGCTCGCCCAGGCCATCGAGTCCGGACAGCGCTGGACGCCTATTGTGCCCATGAGCGGAACAGGCGCGCCGGCACGACATGGACAACAGCCGGAACCCTTCATATGCGTGCATCCGGTGGCCGGGGACGTCAGCGTATTCCTCGACCTGGCCCAGGCCATGCCGGCCGCGATTCCCTTCTGGGCGATCCAGGCCGAGGGGCTGGAACCGGGACAAGAACCCCTGTCCAGCATAGAAGCCATGGCACAGGCCAACTTGCAGGCGCTGGCCGAGCGCGGCATGGCGCGGCCGCGATGGATAGGCGGCTATTCCCTGGGCGGCCTGATCGCCTTCGAAATGGCGCGCCAGCTGCATGCCCGCGGCACACCGCCCGAACGCGTGGTCATCATCGACACGCCCGCCCCGCTCGAACGGGTTTCGATCCTCGACCCCGATCCCGACCGCGCCCATGCCCAATGGCTCGTCCGCATGGCCGAGGTGCGGGCGCGCTTTCAGAACATCGAACCGGTGCTCGGCTTCGACGAATTGATGACTGTGCCGGCCACGGAGCGCTACGCGGTAGCGACGCAGCGGCTGCATGCCGCGCGCCTGCTGCCGCCGGCCGCCGGCGCGGCATGGCTGGAGCGGGCGCACCGCAGCAGCCTGGCGCAGTATCGCGCCTACCTCGCTTACGCGCCGGTTCCCGTCCCCGAACAGAAACTGCCGCTGGCGGTGATTCGCGCCGCCGCACCCAAGGCCTCCGACCTCGGAGAGCACGAGAACCGCCGGCTGGAGATGGAAGACCTGGGCTGGAGGGCCTTTACCCATGCGTCGATCGACACGCATGCCGTCGTGGGTGATCACGTTACCATCCTCGCCCCCGGCACAGCGCCGGCCGTCGCCCAGGCCATTGCCGGCATTCTCGCGCCCGACGGCCAGCCGTGATTGGCGCCTGGCGGCATTGATAGCCGCCCGGGCGGTCAGCCCGGCGCGGCGCGCGCGGCCAGGGCGGCGGCATATCCCGCCGGCGCCGGCAACATGAAAAGCTGGCATGCCGCCGATGCGCCGTCCCGCACCAACCGCGGAGAGGACTGCGTATTCCAGTTTCCAACCCCGACGTCCAATCGTTCCAGCCCCAGTCCCAGTCCTTGCCCTGTTGCCTTGGCCACGGCTTCCTTGCCAGCCCACGCGGCAAAAAAGCCCGGCACACGCTCGTCCATGGGCAGTCCGTGCCACGCCACCGCCTCCGATGGCGACAATACCGTGCGCGCCAGATCCTCCAGATCGGGCAGATCGCGGTGCTGCTCGATGTCGACGCCCACCTCCGGGCCATTGGCAACCGCCAGCAAGGCGTAGCCGCCGGAATGCGCCACATTGAAATGCCAGGCACCGCCTTGCGCTAGCATCGGCTTGCCGAATTCTCCGTAGTCGAAACTTATGCTTGCCGCGGACACGTGCAGGCAGCGCCCCAGCAGCAGCCTCAGCGCGCCGCGAACCTGCACGAATCGACGGCGCGCTGAGGGCGCGCGATACGCATTTGCTTTGGCGCGCTCGTCGTCAGCGAGCAGCGGCAGCAGGGCATCTGAAATCTTGTCGTCGGCGGCCAGCGGCAGCAGCCATACACGGCATGCCCCCGAGGGCACGTCGCAGCTTTGGGCTTCGATCTCGACGGCGCCCGTCTCCAGCCGCAGGGCAAGCGGAAGCGGGATTCCACCGTCCGCCAGCACCATGGCTTGATCGGAACCGTCCGCCTGCGTCACGCCCCGTCGCGCGGCCGCCGGGACTCCGGCAAGCCGTCCGGTAGCAGCGGCCGCATTTTTTCCAGCAAACGCGGCAGATCCACCGGCTTGGTGTCGTAGTCGTTGCAGCCCGCCGCCAGCGCGGCCTTGCTATCGCCCGCCATGGCATGGGCTGTCAGCGCAATGACGGGTATCGCCGCAGTGGCCGGATCAGCCTTGATGCGGCGGGTCGCCTCCCAACCATCCATGACCGGCAGGTTCAGATCCATGAGGATGAGATCGGGGTGTTCGTTGCGCGCGGACTCGACGGCCTGCGCGCCGTCCTCGGCATAGACCAGCTCGAATCCCCGTTTGAGCAGGCGCCGCGACAGCATGTCGCGGTTCTCGGGATTGTCTTCCACCAACAGGATGCGGCTCATCAGCGCTTGCCCTCCTCGGCCTCGGGCTTGACCAGGCCGGTGAAACGCCGGACGGTCGCGGCCAGCGTGGCACGGTCTATGGGCTTGGTCAGGAACTCGGCCGCGCCCAACGACAGCCCCAATGGCCGGTCATCCAGCATGGAAACGATGATTACCGGGATGTCCGCCAATTCCGGATCGCCCTTCAACGTGCTCAGCACCGACCAGCCGTCCACCTGCGGCATCATGACGTCCAGCAGAATGGCCAGCGGCTTCACGCGCCGCACCGCATCCACCGCGCCCGGCCCGCCGGACACGTGCTCCACCCGATAGCCGTCGCGGCTGAGCATGGCGCCCATCACGTCGTGCACCTGAGGATCGTCGTCGATCAGCAGCAAGGTGGGAGCGCCGCTGGGGCCATGCGGAGCGGCCGCTGGCGCCTGAATCGGCTCCGGGCTGGCCTGGCGCGGCAGCAGGATGGTAAAGCAGCTGCCTTCGCCGCTGGCGGACGACACCGTTACGCTTCCGCCCAGCAGTTCGCACAACCGCTTGGTAATAGCCAGGCCCAGCCCCGTTCCGCCATACTGGCGCGTGGTGGACGAATCGGCCTGGGTAAAAGGCTGGAACAGCTTGGCCTGCTGCTCGGGCGTCATGCCTATGCCCGTGTCGCTCACCCGGAAACGCACCGCGGGCCGGCCTTCGATATCGGTGGTGTCCACTTGCAGCGACACCCGCCCCTGCTTGGTAAATTTGCAGGCGTTGCTGACCAGGTTCAACAGCGACTGCTTCAGCTTGGTGATGTCGGTCTGCATGGTGCCCACGTCGGCGGCCACGTCGACCTCCACCACATTTTCGTTGCTCTTGGCCAGGGGCGCCGTCAGCGTGCGCACTTCCTCGGCCAGGCCGGCCACGTCCATGGGCTCCAGGTAGATTTCCATGCGTCCAGCCTCGATCTTGGACAGATCCAGGATGCCGTTGATCAGGCCCAGCAGATGCTTGCCGGCGCTTTCTATTTTGCGCAGGTCGGGAATGAACTGATCCTGCTCGTCGTCCTCGGCGTCTTCCTGCAATATCTGTGCATAGCCGATGATGGCGTTCAGCGGCGTACGCAGCTCGTGGCTCATGTTGGCCAGGAACTCCGACTTGATCTGGTTGGCCTGCTCCGCCGCAATGCGCGCCTGTTCCATGGCCTGTTCGGCCAGCTTGCGCTCGGTGATCTCGTAGATCCAGCCCGCCAGCGCCGGCTGGCCGTCATAGACCAGTCGCTGCCAGGTCATGAGGCCCCAGAACGCCTCGCCATTGGCGCGGCGGTGCTGCACCTCCGCATCGCGCATCTCGCCGGTGCGCCGGAAGATTTCCAGCAGCCGCGCACGCTCCGACGGATCCACCCACATCTCGGTGCTCCGGCTCGGCATGCGGTCGGGATCGTAGCGGTAAATAGCGTCGTGGGCCGGATTGCGGTACAGATACTTGCCGTCTTCGGTGAGGATCACCACCGATATCGGCGCCACCTCGAGCAGCTCGCGCGCCTGTTCGTTGGTGGCATAGGTGCCGGCGGCCCCCGAGGCTCCGTCGTTCATGACGCCAGTTCCCCCAGCGCGTCGTCACGGCCGGCGCGGATCGTCAATAGCGCGGTGAAACCCGAAATGTCGAGCACCTCTTGCACCGGCGGCTGCACCGAACACACCACCAGCCGGCCGCTTGCGCTGCGAAGCTGCTTGGCGGCGGCCAGAATCACGCGCAGGCCGGCGCTGGAAACGAAATCCACCCAGGCCAGATCGAGTATGAGCCTGGCCTGCGGCACGGCGGCCAGCACCTCCAGCCGCCCGCCCAGCAAGGGACTGGTGGCGCTGTCCAGCCTCCCCTTCGGTGCAAGCACCATGACTTCCTGTACTTTCTCTTCCTGCAATTCCATGTTGTTCACCTATCGTCTGTAACCGTATTTTCAGAGGAATGGGACGAGGCCCGCGCAAACCATAGCATGGTCAGGTTACGCCCTTCCTCACTGCGATAATCGAAGCCCTGGGCAAGGCTCAGTGTCAAGTAAACGCCCAGCCCGCCGATGGGCCGCTCTTCCACGCCGGCGGTGGTGTCGGGCGACTCCAGCTCGCGCGGATCGAAAGGCCGCGCCTGGTCTTCGATGACCAGGGACACGCGGTCGGGAGCGATCGTCACCTCGACGCGGCAATGATCCGCGCCGGCGTGGCTGCTGAGGTTGGTCAGGAGCTCGTCCAGCGCCAACGCCACATGGTGCGCCACCCGCGTTTCGACGCCGTGCTCGGGCAGCCGCTCCAATAATTGATCGACCAGCTCGGACACCGCCTGCGGAACGGGGTCGAACGAGTATTCCCATTGTATTTGCCCGGATTGCGGCGCCTCGGCCGGCCGGGCCCACTGCACCAGCATGATCGCCACATCGTCGGAAGGCGGCGCGCCTCCTTCGAACTCCCGCACCGTTGCCAGCAGCCCCGCCACCGTGGGCGTTTCCCGCAAGGCGTCGGCCAGCCAATCCGCCACGCGCTCATCGCCGAACATCGTGCCGTCGTCCGCAACGGCCTCGGTGACGCCATCGGTCAGCGACAACAAGCAGTCTCCAGGTTGCAGGAAGATGCTGTCGCTGGCGTAAACCGCACCCTCGAGCACGCCGAAAGGCAGGCCCCCCGCATGCTCCAGCCTTTGCAGGCTGCCGTCGGCATGGCGCAGGAAGGACGGCACATGACCGGCGCGCACATAGCACAGCCGCCCCGTCGACGTGTCCAGCGTGGCCAGCATCAGCGTCACGAAGATGCAACTGGGATTGTTGAAGGCGAGCACCTCATTGACCTCGGCCATGGCAAGCTCGGGCGAACCGAACAACTGCTGCGCATCGTGGCGCCCCGCCAGGCCGCGGAACAAGGCGCAGGTGCGCGCCATGACCAGCGCCGCGCCGGCCCCTTTGTCGGACACGTCGCCGAGTATCAGGACGTGCAGGTGTTCCCCGAGAGCGAAGTGATCCACCAGGTCGCCCCCCACTTCCTTGGCCGGATCCAGCACCAGGTCGATGGACAATGCGCCGAAGGCGGTTTCCCGGCTTGCCGGCGGCGGCGCCAGGGCCAGTTGCAAGGTGCGGGCGACCGCCAGTTCCGCCTGCTTGCGTTGCAGCTCCTGGCGCGTATGGTCGCGCAGGAATTTCTTTTCGAGGCTGGAAAGGATGCGCGCGCGCAGCAGCGTGCTGTTGAAAGGCTTGAGCAGAAAATCCTCGGCGCCTTCCTCGATGCAGTTCGCGATATCGTCGACCTCGCTGAGCGCCGAGATGACGATAACCGGAAGATCCTGTATGCGGCCTTGTGCATTGAGCCGCTGCAAGACCTCGTAGCCTGTCATGACGGGCATCATGATATCCAGCAAAACCAGGTCGAAGTGCCCCGCGTCGAGTTTTTCCAGCGCCTGCTGCCCGTTCACGGCTTCGTCGGTCTGGGTAACGCCCAGCCGGGCCAGCCTGCGTACCAGAAGGTCGCGGTTTTCAGGCACGTCGTCAACCACCAGCACACGTGCGTGTGCCACTGCGCCTTGCCCGGCTGCATGACGCCGTGGCCGGCTGTCAGTCTCGTTGGTCAACGATAGATCTCCTACATGGAGTCGATGGCGCGCGCTGAAGGCGCGGATATGTGCTGCAAGGCCCGCCGCTGCCGAATAACCAATAATGGCGCGGCATCAGGGATACGGAAGTGTAATGCAGGAAATCTACATTTTGCAATACTGCGACA
>CALMPB010000139.1 GCA_937871985.1 uncultured Burkholderiaceae bacterium | reverse complement strand
CCCATGATCATGACCTGTGTGGTAGCAGGCTTGACATATGCGGAAAAATAGCAGTCCTCTGTATGGTTGTCTCCGAAAACATCTTGATACTTCACAGTGGCATGCACAAATACGGTGACCCGGCCCGCGAGGAAAGCTTCGGCCGCCCCGCCGCGCAGATTGCGCAGGGCACCGCGCATGAGAAGCAACTCCTCTTTTCCGGGAGCCACCGAACTGTTCGGACTGAGATCAGAGGGTATGTTGATTTCGTTTGTGTCAGCTCTGGTGATCTTGTAATTGTTCACTGAGCCGAAATTGACTCGCCCAATGCATTGAACCTTCAGAGCCGGGGACAGGCCACGGTTGACAGCCCGGACGGTCGGCTGCGGAAGAATTTTTTCTGAATGAAGCCAAGTAAGCGACTCCGCTGACACTTGTAGATATGGGCGTACGGCCGCTCTTCCCTGCTGACGCGAATCGAACAAGGCCCGCCTTGTCACAAAGAGAGTCAGCACTAGCGCAGCCGTTCCGATGATTGAGAGTACGAGAGTCCACCATCCAAGTGTTACCTGGGCTTCTGCGGCAGTTGCTTGTCGCAGCGCGGCGTTAGCAGAATCTTGCTGAACCACCAAAGCGGTAGCTTCATTTTCACGCGCGATGCGTCGCTCCTCCTCTTTTTGGCTGAGCACCTCACCATCGTTATCCCCATGCTCGATCACCAAACGGATAGGGGCAGACGTCTCGACCGTTATCACGTGGTTGGCCAGTTGACCTTCGTTCGCCACGCTCATAGACGGCAGCGCAACAAGCAAGCCGACTCCAAAAATAATATGGGCACCCAGACACGCCTTGAAATGGTCCACCACCACTCTCTCGGTTGATTTAGTGATGTGCGGTGTAGCACGTCACACAGGACTCGTCATTTTTCGTCGGGCGGCAGGACTGTCTGGCATCGTCATTCGCACCTGTTTCCAACCCTACCGCGAGGATCGTCGGATGCGTCGAAAGCGCCCCATGAAGCGGGCAGGCTCAGGAGGCACGAACGATCCGTGCCCGACCCTTCGGGGCTCCCCTTCCGGCCGACGGCGCCTACGCCCTCTTACCGTGAAGGTTTGGACGTATGGAATGTCATAGAATTGGTGGGTATGGTGTTGACTATTCCATTACGGTGGATATGATAACTACCATGAACAGCAAACAAGTCATCAAGCAACTGGAAGCGGACGGCTGGTACTTGGTCCGGGTC
>CALMPB010000138.1 GCA_937871985.1 uncultured Burkholderiaceae bacterium | reverse complement strand
TTCCGCGTCGTGAATTCCCGGGTTATCTCGCGCGAAAACCCCGCCACATACCATTGGTTCCGGGGGTAGCCGGCCACGCCCGGCAGCATATTGATTCCATCCTGCATTGTTGTCTCCGTTTGGTTGATTCTTGTGCATCGTCAATCCTGCATTGCCTGTGGACCCATGCCGAATAGCGGCCCAACGCAAGCATTGCAAATGCGTTCTTGCATTATCGGCATCGCGAAGCAATAATAAAAATTAATAATTTTGCTAACTATTAATCAATAATTTCGATAGATAGACATGCGCTTCAATCGGCTCGACCTGAACCTGCTGTTCGTCTTGGATACCCTGCTTTCGGAGCTGAGCGTCACCAAGACCGCAAAGCGGCTTTATCTGGGGCAGCCCGCCGTCAGCGCGGCGCTGGCGCGCCTGCGCGAACACTATCAGGACGAGCTGTTGATCCAGGTGGGCAGGCGTATGGAGCCTACCCCCCTGGCGCAGAATCTTGCGCTTCCCATCAAGGAGGCGCTGAACCGGATGCAGATCATCGCCAACGTCAGGCCTCATTTCGACCCGCTCAAGGCGCAGCGCCGTTTCACCTTGACGGTTTCCGATTACATCGGAACCATTCTGATGCCTTCGCTGAATCGCGCCCTGGAGGAGCAGGCGCCGGGCATCCAGATAACAATCCGCCCCACGGCGCTGCCCATGCGCCATGGCGTTCACCCCGTGGTCGAAGCCCTGGATCGCCGCAACAACGACTTTGCCATCATGCCCGTCGAATACACATCCAGCATTCACTCGGCCGAGCCTTTGCTCAAGGACAGCTACACATGCATTGCCTGGGAGGGAAACACCAAAATCGGCAAGCGGCTCACACTAGAAAAATATCTCGATCTTACCCATGCCGTTGCCGAGTTCGACGAAGGCCGCATACGCTCGCGTGATACCGTCGCCATCGAGGCCCTGGGCCACAATCGAAACATCGGCGCCATCACCGAAGGCTTTACGACCTTGCCCTACCTGATTGTGGGCACTCAGATGATAGCGACCGTACAAACCCGCCTTGCGCGCCTGTTTGCACAGGCCCTGCCCCTGCGGCTATTGACGCTCCCATTCCACATCCCCCCCATTGTGGAAACGATTCAATGGCATAAGTTCAAGGATCACGACCAGACCAATATCTGGTTCCGGCAGCTTCTACATCGCGTCGCCGCCGAGTTGGGCCCTCCTTCGCCGCGGCGGCAAAGCCAGGCCAAGGCTGCCCGCAAAGCCTGAAGCGGTTGCGTATCCGCGCATGCCAAATATCTCGACATATCCGCTATCCGGCCGCCTTGCCCGGGGATAGCTCGCATACGCGAACACATCGAGCATCCGGATACATCGGATCGGATATATCGATTTCCGCAATCCTGCGCGACTTTCTACACTGCTCCAAAACAGGCTTCGGCATCGATCATTGTCAATTTCGATACCTGGCCGACTCATAACCAGGAGCTCTCATGAATGTCCTCATCACCGGCGCCAACGGCTTCGTCGGTCAGACGCTTGTCAACCGGCTGGCCGCACTGCTTGCCGCGGGCCACTCGCCAATCGAAATCGGAACCGCAACGCTGCTCGATATCCAGTTCGACAATCCCGCGCCCCACCCATGCTTTCGGCAGATCACCGGCAGCATTGGCGACAGCGCCTTGCTGAAGAAGGTGTTGGCCGAACCATTCGATCTGGTTTTCCATCTTGCCAGCATCCCTGGCGGCCTGGCCGAGAAAAACTATGAGCTTGGGCGCGCCATCAATCTGGACGCAACCCTGGAACTGCTTGAATCGTTGCGCCACCAGGCCAGGCCGCCCGTGGTGGTATTTGCCAGCACCATCGGCGTGTTCGGCGCGCCCATCCCCGACATCGTCACCGACGACACGCCCGCGCGTCCCAACAATATGAGCTATAGCGCGCAGAAAATGATCGGCGAAATACTGATCGACGATTTCAGCCGGCGCGGCTGGATAGACGGCAGATCGCTGCGCCTGCCCGGCATCGTGGCCCGCCCGCCGGCACCCAACGGCGCCATTTCCATTTTCATGAGCGACCTGATCCGCGAGCTGGCCGCCGGACGGCCATATACCTGCCCCATCAGCGCCGCCTCCACTGTCTGGTTGATGTCGGCCCGTTGCATCGCCGAGAATCTGCTGCACGCCGCCCTGCTGCCCAAGGAGGCCGTCGAGCAGCGACGTACCTGGATGCTGCCAGTCATCCGAACGTCGATGGGGGAACTGGTCGGCGGCATTGCCGAGTTGTTCGGACCCGAAACGCTGCAACGAATACGTTATAAACCCATCGAAGCCGTCGAAGCTGTATTCGGCCGGCAGCCCCCCATAGACGTTCCAGCGTCGGAGAAGGCCGGGTTTCGCAACGACGGCACGTTGAAGGACCTCATTCTCAATGCCCTGAAAGGATCGGCCTGACTAATTGCCTGCCAGCCGCAATGCGGCGAGCGGCCCGAGCTACTCAGCAGCAATCAACCTGTCCAGGGTGCGCCGGGCGCGTACGGCCCCGGCATCGCCGACCAGCAGCACCGGCTTCAAGTCCCAGAACTCGGATTCGCCCATCATGTTCTGCTGGGCCTGCAGCATGGGCAGATCTTCAGTGCGAAACGGCACCTCCAGCGACGCCACCTGCTGCTCCACGATTCCCGCCGCCATGTCGCCCATGGCTTTGGGCAGGCTGAAGGCAAACCAGTAATGCGTCGTCGTGTCCGTTTCGGGCGAGAACAGATGAGGCAAGGGATTGTTGACGCCTTCTTCACGCGGCCGGCCGGTTGGAACGGCGCCGGCGAAGAGCATCATGTTCGCGGGGGCATCCCAGCGCACGTCTATCCATCTGTCGACGCGAGTGCCTTTGGGAATGTTCATTGCCTCGTACAGGAAGTCGGGCATGATCTCGTTCTGCACCTCACGGTATGACCATACACTGTCACCCTGTTGCTCCACGCTGGTCTTGCTTTGGCTGACCCCGCTGCTGCCAAGGGTGCCCGGATGCACATACTGGATGTGCGACAGATCCATGATGTTGTCGGTTTCCAGCACGTAATTGGCCTGCACATGCAGGTAGCGCTTGCCGACATGGAAATGCTCGGGGTCCAGACTCGAAAAATCAGGAATACGGCTTTCATCAGCTTTGTCGGGGTCTCCCATCCAGATCCAGATCAGGCTGTATTTTTCGATGACGGGATAGGTCTTGACGACCGCCGCCCTGGGGATGGCGCCATCGCCATGTGGATTGTGCGTACACCGCCCTTGCCCATTGAATTCCAGCCCATGGTATGGGCATTGCACAGCGTTTCCCAGGTGCTTGCCCATATGCAAGGGCGCAAAGCGGTGCGGGCAGCGGTCGGATATGGCCTGCACCTTGCCGGCCTCGTCCCGGAACATCAACACGGGCTCGTTGAGCAAAACGCGCTGAAACAGCGCTCCCGCCTCGATTTCACTGTCCCACGCCGCCACGTACCAGGCGTTTCTCAGGAATTTCATGGCCTCCTCCTTTGTGATTTTCAATTTCCCGATTTAATGTATGCGACGCATACATTAAATTATTATGGCACACTCTCGACTAACTGAAGAAAATTTTTCCCATGACAGAACCCCGTTCCTATCATCACGGCAATCTGCGTGCGGCACTCATCGCCGCCGCGGAAACGGTCGTTCAAGAACAAGGCCATGAAGCCGTGTCCTTACGCGCGCTGGCGGAAAGCCTGGGGGTATCGCGCGGCGCTCCCTATCGGCATTTTCCCGACCGCGAGGCGTTGCTGGCCGAAGTTGCGCTGAACGGCTTCACTACGATGATCGTGCTGCTGGAAAAAACCAATGCGGAGTCCCTGGCTCCCGGTGAAAAGCTTTATGCGGCGGGCAAGCAGTTTCTTGAGTTCGTGCGGGCCAATCCAAAGTTGTTCCGGCTCATGTACGAAGCGGAACTCCTCACCGGAAAGGACGTCCATCCGCAACTGGCGGAAAGCCAGAGGCTCGCCTACGAGGGCCTGTATAAGCTGCTTGCTCTTGCCCTGCCCCGCACGACGCCCCAGGCGCGAAAACTGCGGCTGATCACCATGTGGTCGACCTTGTACGGCTTTGCCAAAATCTGCCAGATCGGCATCCTTCAACCCTATATGAAAGACGGCCTCGATAAAGACGAAATCGAAATGGCCGTGCTGAATGCCGCGATCGGCACTCCACTCAAGCAGGTCTGAGTTTTCTAGCCCTGTTCGGCCCGTATCATTTCCTGCAGCGCCCTGCGCACCCGCACCGCGCCGGCGTCGCCCGACAAAAGCACGGGCTTCAGGGACCAGAATTCCTCGGTTCCGATCAGGCGTTGCTGACCTTCCACCATCGGCTTGTCCTCGCTGGAAAACACACCGGTCAGGATGCGGTCGAGCATGGCGTTGAAATCGCCGTCGTCGGTCAGGAAGTCGCGCGTGTTGGCAAAGAAATAATGGGTGGTGGTCTCGGTTTCGGGGGTCATCATGTGCAGGTTGGAACTGCCGATACCCTGGGCGGAAGGTTCCCCGGCGGGCGCTACCCCAGTCGACAAATGCATTAGCGCGGGCGCGGACCAGATTACGTCGGTCCATAAATCCGCCGGCGCTGCGGGATCGGGCAAATGCGCGGCGAACGCCGGGGGAGCGATTTCGTTCTTGGCCTCCCACAGAATATGGATGCGGCCATCGCCCATCTCGCTGACTTTCGCCTTGGTTCGGCTCAATGCGCCGCCACCCAGCGTGGCTGGATGCAGGAAGTCGACATGGCTGAGATCCATGATGTTGTCGCTCAATAATTCGTAATTGGCGCGAGTGGGCAAATAGCCGATATTCCGTGCCGTGGGCTTGGCCTTGCTCAAGAAAGAGTAATCGGGAATCAGGCCAGGATCGGCCAGCGCCGCATCGCCCATCCATATCCAGACAGCCAGGTGGCGCTCGCAAACGGGGTAGGACGTTACCTGCGCCGCCCTGGGAATCGCACCGTCGCCGTGCGGATTGTGCACGCACTTTCCCTGCTCGTCGAAGCGCAGGCCGTGATAGGGGCATTGCACACAGTCGTCCACCAACTTGCCCATGTGCAGGGGCGCGAAGCGGTGCGGACATCGGCCGCCGATGGCGGCAACTTCGCCGTTCTTCTTGCGATAGAACGCAATGGGCTCGTCCAGGATCGTGCGCCCCAGCATGCCGCCCTCTTCAATCTCGTTGCCCCAGGCCGCGATATACCAGACATTTCTCAAGTAAGTCATTTTTGTCTCCACTCTTGTTTACCCGCCGCGCGCAATCCGCCGGCGATGCATGCCAGTCTATGGAAAACGTATGGATCAATCTATGATGTAATGAATCAATTTTCGACTGATTCAGCTCAAAAATACGAATAAGGAAATCGCATGGACTTGCTCGGGGAGGTGCTGCTTTCCGCGACCATCGAGGCCAATTCCATTGGTATCTTTCACGCGAACGACGGGTGGGGCTTCGCCATGCCCGACGTTCCCGCATCGATGGTCTTTGCATACAGCGTGATCGGCCCGCCGTGCTGGCTGCTCTCCCCCGGCGACGATCCAATACGGCTGAACCATGGCGATTCGGTCTTGATCCTGCACGGGCATGCGCACGCCCTGGCGTCGACCCCGGATGCCCCGCTGACGCCGCTGCTGGAATACTGGGAGACCCAGGGTCTGCCCGATTTCGGCCCGGAAACCAGGCGCCATGCGCCGATTCATTTCGGCTTCGACGGCAGCCATAGCGCGCCGCGCCTGCTTGCCATTGCCTACTTCCTGCGCGACCCTGCGCATAGCCCGCTGCTGTCCATCCTGCCAAGCACCATCCTGCTGCGGGAAAGCGGCAGCGGGCATTTTCCCTGGCTGCCCGCCACCCTGGAATTTCTCGCCGCGGAAAAAAACGATGCCAAAGCCGGCTATCTGGCCACAGCCACCCATCTGGCCGAGTTGATCTTCAGCAGCTTCCTGCGCGCGCACGTATTGTCCACCCCCACTCTGTCACCCAACTGGGTGCGGGGACTGTCCGATGCACAAATCGGACGGGCTCTGGCGGCGATCCATGCCCGCCCGGAACAGGACTGGACAACCACTGCCTTGGCTGTCGAAGTGGGGATGTCGCGCCCGACCTTCGCGCGGCGCTTCTCGGAACTGGTCGGGCAGACGCCGGCCAGCTATCTATTGGCATGGCGCATGCACGTGGCCGCCGAGCATGTCGTCGCCCGCAAGGAATCCATCAGCGCCATCGCCGAACGTGTCGGCTATAGCTCGGAAGCCGCGTTCCGCCATGTGTTCAAACGCCGCTTCGGGCTCTCGCCCCTTAAATACGCCAGCCAGCACAGCCGGAACGCCAGCTCGAGCGCGGTGTCTGGCTCGCCCATGCACTCAAGCCTGGAATCATGAGCCCGGCAGACACGGCACAATCCGCGAAGGCAGGCTCCGCCGCACGGATTTGCAGCACGAAACAAAGGGCTCAGGCATCAAAGACCTCGCGCCAGCGCGAGGCGACTTCGGCCAGCCGCTTAGGCGGCGCCGACACCATGGGCGCGGCCACGCCGCGCACTATGTTTTTTTGCGCTTCGTCGGTCAGATACTCCACGGGCGACTTGCCGTCCACGCGGGCCAGCATCAATGCCGGCAGCAAGGCGGCGGCCCGGCCTTCGATTTCCTCGCGCGGCTCCCAGGCCACCTGCTCCATGTACGAGCGCTGGAATGCTTCGAAGGCCGCCAGGTAGTCGGCGCTGCGCCGCGGCCATACCAGGCACTTCAGCAGGAAATGGTTCAGGCAGAACGCGACATCGAATGCCGGATCGCCGAACCAGGCGCACTCGGCATCGACGATGACCGGCCCCTTGGGGCCCACCAGAATATTCTTCGGGCTGATATCGCCGTGGACGAGCGCAATGCGCAAGCCCAGCGTCTTTTTCACCAGGCGCTCGAGCTGGCCGGCAAGGCCGGGATGCTTGCGCCCCGTTTCAAGCAAATAGGGATCCATGCGCATGGCGTGGAAATTATCCGTGGTATTGAAAGCGGCTTCCAATTCGGGATCAAAGGCGCTTGCCGCATGCAGCTGCGCCAGCAGCTCGCCCACCGAAGCGGCAACGTCCACCCGCACCTCGGCCTGCATCAACTGGGTTTTCCAGACCGGGTGATCGGCAGGATCGAGGAACTCCATGGCAAACAAGCCCGCCTGCTCATCGTGCGCCAGGGGCCGTGGAACCGCCTGGGGCCGGCACCGGCTGGCGAAATTCAGCCAGGCCCATTCATAGGCGTTGCGCGATACCGGCGCCTGCCAGTCCGCGGCGACCTTCAACTTGGAAAGCGCGCGCTTGACGCACAACGAACGCCCTGGCAGATCCACCCGCCAAATGTCGGAAGATACGCCCCCGGTCAGCGGCGTCCAGCGGATTTCCTCGCCGGATTTCGCCAACCCGCAACGAACCAGGAAATCCCGCAGGACGGGCTCGATGGAGTCAGGATGCACGGTAGCCGGCATTACCGCCCCCTTTGCGCAAGTTTTCTCCCCGAATCGAATCCATGCCGGCGAATCGGTACGCGCCGTATTCTTCGATGCGCAAAAGCTGGTTGTATTTGGACAGCCTGTCGGAACACCTCAGCGAACCGATCTTGATCTGGCCCGCCGCCGCGCCCACGGCAAGATCCGCGATGAAGCTGTCCTCCGTTTCGCCCGAACGGGCGGATACGACCGGCGTGTAGCCGGCTTCCCGGGCTCGCGCAATGACTTCCAGCGTTCCGGACAAGGTGCCGTTCTGATTGACCTTGACCAGCACGCCATTGGCCACGCCTTGCGAAATACCTTTTTCCAGCCGGGATACATTCGTCGTGAACAAATCGTCGCCGATCAGGCGCACCTTCCCCCCCAAGGCCTCGGTCAACCGCCTCCATCCGGACCAATCTTCTTCGCCCAAGCCGTCTTCGATGGAAACGATGGGAAAGTCGGCCACCCAGGACTGCAGCATGGCGATCATCTCGTCGCTGCTGCATTGCCTTTCTTCGCGAGCCAGATGATAGAAGCCACCGGACTGCGCCAAGGAGCTGGCGGCGGCATCGATGGCAATGACCATGTCCGTCCCCGGGATCAGGCCGGCATGCTCGGTGGCTTCCACCATGAGTTCCAGGGCCTCCCGGCCCGTCCGGAATCCCGGACTGAGCCCCCCTTCGTCCGCCAGCAGCGTGGTAAGGCCGCGCTTTTGCATGACCTCGGCCGCGGCGCTTCGAATGCGTGATACGACGTGAATGGCCTCGTCCATGGAGCCGGCGCTGGCGGGAATCGCCAGGAAATCCTGTATGTCCATGCCGCGACCCGCGTGCAAGCCCCCGCTTAGAATATTGACCATGGGCATGGGCATCGTCGGCGATTTCACACCGGCCAGTTCGGCGAGCCGTTCATGCAACGGCTGCCGCGCGCTGGCCGCCGCCGCGCGGCATGCGGCCAGCGAAACCCCGAGCACCGCATTGGCGCCGAGCCGCGCAAGCTGATCGGTGCCGTCCAGTTCGCGCAAGCGCGCATCCAGGCCGCTTTGATCCGCGGCGTCCCAGGCCTTGATTGCATTCGCGATTTCCGCATTGACGTTGCCTACGGCCTTCAGCACGCCTCGGCCCTCGTACCGCTGCGCCACGCCATCGCGCAACTCATGCGCCTCGGCCGCGCCGGTGGAGGCGCCGCTGGGCACAGCCGCACGGCCGAACGACCCGTCCTCCAGGACGATGTCGACCTCGACGGTCGGCCGGCCGCGGGAATCAAGTATTTGGCGGGCATGCACGGTACGGATGGATCTGGAAGATTTCATGTTGAATCAGGTAAATTGGATTTCGAAGAGAAGCTATCGGCCCTGGCGGGCGATTGGTTCATTACAGGGATAATGCACAGGTTCGCCACGCAAGGCGCGCACCACGTCTTCGCACGCGCGCTCACGCAACTCGAGCAGCGATGCATCGGAAGAGAAGGCAACGTGCGGCGTCAGGATGGCGCCGGGCTGCGCCTTCAGCGCATCGGGCACGTTCGGCTCATCCTCGAGCACGTCCAGGCCTGCGCCCGCCAGGCGGCCGGATTCCAGCGCCTCGACGAGCGCTCCGGTGTCCACCACCCCGCCCCTGCTGACGTTGACAAGCATGGAGCCCTGCTTCATCAAGCCAAGACGCCGTGCATCGATCAAATGCCGGGTTTCGCCATTGAGCGGGACATGCACAATGACGACGTCGCAGCGGCGCATCAGTTCGTCCAGTTCGACACACTCGATGTCGCCGTCGGGTTGCTTGCCCGGGCGCGCCTGGGTCAACAGGCGGGCACCAAACGCCTTTAGCTTCGCCGCCGTGCGATGCCCGATCCGGCCGTAGCCGACAATGCCGCAAGTCAGTGTGGACAGACGGCGCAAGCGTGCCGCCGCCGGATCCCAGCGCCCCTGCCTGACATCCCGGTCGAACCGGATCAAACCCCGCGTCCACGCCAACACCATGCCCACGGCGTGGTCGGACACCTCTTCCACACAATAGTCCGGCACATTCGTCACCCATGCGCCCTGGCGGGTCGCCGTCTCGACGGCGATATTGTCCAGACCCACCCCCAGCCTGGCCACGATCTTCAAATTGGGAGAGGCCGTGATCGCCCGGGCGGAAACCCTTGCCCAGCATGTCATGATGGCGACGGGGTCATGCTGCATGATCAGTTCGTCGATTTGCGCTTCGGGGGCCGGCTCGGAAGCGCCCGCTACCAAGTGAAAGCCGGCGCCCTCGATGATGCGGCGCTCGATTTCCAGATCCGGCCAGGCATAGTCCGTCAATACCACCGTTCCAGCTTGTTCTGCATGCAATGCCATAGATTCCTCAGTCAATTTCGGCCTGCGCCGCACCCTCGCGACGGCACACGTTGCGCTGGCTGCCGAGGCCGCCAATGCCTGCCTGCACCACGTCTCCCGGCTCGAGAAAGCGGCCGTAATGCAAGCCGAATCCCGCGGGCGCACCGGTGCACAGCAAATCTCCCGGCAATAGCCGAACGTGCCGGGACACATATTCTATTTGTGCCGCGATATCGAAGATCATATCGCCGGCTTTTTCATCCTGCATCAATTCGCCGTTCAAATGCAACGTCATGCGCAATGCATAGGGGTCTGGAACGAACGCCGCGGGAACGAACCAGGGGCCGATGGGCAGGAAACCGGGCGCGTTCTTGGCCACCAGCCAGTCCGTTCCCATGCCTTGCGGCTCATGGCGGGACACCAGTTCGCGCACCGTTATATCGTTCACCACGGTATAGCCGGCCACATGATTCATGGCATCCTGGCGCTTCACATTGCGGGCCTCTTTGCCGATGACGACACCCAATTCCACCTCCCAGTCGGGTTGTCGGACATGGGCCGGCAAGGCGATGGCATCGAAAGGCCCGATCACCGACGAAGGCAGTTTGTTCGATACATAGGGCTGGCCGGAACGCAAGCGCTGTTCGCACGCCGCAAGGGCCGCCGCGCGCAACTCAAGTTTTGACGCGGAATCACCATCGCGAGCCGCGTCCAGCCTGGCCTGCACAGCGCCGGAACGATAATTGGCAATCGTGCAGAACGCCTGGCGCGGCTGAAATGGTGCATGAGTCTTTAGACCGCCAAGTGGTGTTTTCAGCTTCTGGAACAGCTCGCTGCCCTCGAACTCGGTCACGATCCTGCACAAGGCATCAAACGACATTGGCCATTGCTCGAACGGCGAATGCATGGCGCCCGCCTCCGGCAAAGCCACCCCTATGCGCCTGCCCAATGCCTCCAGGGCACTCAATGCAACAATGGAATCTCCCGATACCACGGCCATAAAAGGCCTGCAGCCGGCCAAAGAAAACCGGCCCAGTCCGAAGGCCGGGAAAGACAAGTCCAATTTTTCCATAAATTCTATTCTTCAGATGTTCGAATGGTTTCGCCGGCAAACGTCAATCGGCCTCATGCAGAAACTTCAGCCCGCACAGCCGGCTTTTGCTCGCGCTCACGCAAGGAGGCAAGCACGCGCCGCGCTCGTATCGCGGGCGCATCGGTCTGCAACAACACCGGCTTTAGCGACATCAGGTCGGGTGTTCCCATCAGCCGCTGGCAGTCCTCGATCATGGGTTCATCTTCGTTCTGGAAAGCATCGTTCACGCCTTTCGCCAGCAGCGCGCTCATGGCTTCATCGCCGACCTTGCGATCACGGGCCTGCGCCCAGAAGTAATGCGTCGATGTTTCGGTTTCCGGAGTCAGGAAATGCGCCGTGGGCAGCGATGGCCCATCTTCGCGGGAGCCTCCGACGGTATTCATGCCCGTATCCAGCATGAGCGTGCACGGCGCATCCCAGCGCATATGGGCCCGCATCTCGCCGACTTCCGGCGGATTGTCCCAAAGCAGCTTGTAAAGGGGACTGACAGGCGTATTGGTGAGAAGATTGATGGCATATACCGTGTTGCCATCCTGCTTGAGTTCGCTATGAAACGAAAACCCTGGCGGCGGCGGACCGTCGAAAGACAAGAATGGATGCAGGAACGGAACGTGGCTCAAATCCAGCAGGTTATCGGCCAGCAGCTCGTAGTTGCCCTGCACGTTCAATTGGCCCCTCACGACATCCCAGCCCTCGCGCTTCTCGATTTCATGCGCATCGATCAGCGTCGACTCGCCGGCCAAAGAGGGATCACCCATCCATATCCATAGCGCGCCGTACTGCTCTACCAGGGGATAGGCCTTGACCCTTGCCGCCTTGGGAATCGCGCCATCGCCATGGGGGTTGTGCACACAGGCCCCCGAGGCATCGAACCGCAGGCCGTGGTAGGGGCATTCTATGCAGTCATCCCGCAGCTTGCCCTTGTGCAAAGGAGCAAAACGATGCGGGCAGCGCTCGCCGATGGCGACCGCCCTGCCGTCCCGCAGGCGATACAACAGCACAGGCTCGTTCAAATAGGTCCTGGTGATGGGCTCTGCGCCCAGATCCGCAGCCCAGCCGGCGCAGTACCAGGCATTCCGCAGAAAATTCATGGCTTGTCTCCTTGACTCGATATGGCCCGATCGAGGCGCTCTGCATGCGCTTTATATTCCGGACTCTTGATTTCCCTGACCACTGACAAATATACTTAGCCGATTCCGGATCAAAAAGCATGTTTTGTCCTGAAAAACATCTATTTCGTCCGGAATTGATGCGCACAAATCGCTGCCCAGCGTCAACCAAGAAGAGCTTTCCATGGATTTATTGAGTGATGTCCTGCTGTCGCTGAAGGTCGAGTCCTCGGCGATCGGCCACTTCAGGCTGACCGAGCCGTGGGGACTGGACATCAACGGCTTCGAGCCCGCTTTCTGCTACTGCGTCGCCGAAGGGCATTGCTGGGTGCTTCCCGACGATAGGCCGCCAGTGCTCCTGGAACCGGGCGATACCGTGCTCCTGCCGCATGGCGGACGCTGCGTCATCGCTTCCGCACCCAACGTCCCCCTCATTACCGCCAGCGAACTCTGGCACGATCGCGCATTGCCTTTTTATTCGCGCGGCAACAGCCTTGCCGCCCCGCTGCTCCTGCGCCTGGGAGGGTCGGGCAAAGAAAGCCGCATCGTCTCCCTGGCCTTTTCCTTTCGCGATGAACACCGAAACGCCTTGCTGTCGTCGCTGCCCGATCTCATTGTTCTCCCCGGCAAGAGCAGCGGCACAGAACAATGGGTGACAACGGCCACGCAGTTCCTGACCGCCGAGGAGGCCGACGCCAAACACGGCTACGTTGCCATCGCCACCCGCCTCGCCGAGCTTTTGTTCCAGAGCCTTATCCGGGCCTACATTCTTTCGACGCCCAACCCGCCGACCGGCTGGCTGCGCGGACTGCTGGATGCGCGCATCGGCAAAGCGCTGTCCGCCATTCATGCCAGCCCGGGCGAGGACTGGACGGTGGCGTCGCTTGCCAACTCCGCCGGCATGTCGCGCTCGGCCTTTGCCGAACGCTTCCAGAACCTGCTGGGCCGAACGCCCATCGACTACCTGACGGAATGGCGCATGCAATTGGCCGCCGAACTGCTGGCCGCAAGCAAACGGCCGGTCGCCGTCATTTCGAACGAGCTGGGCTATCAGTCGGAAACCGCTTTTCGGGAAGCCTTCAAGCGCCAGCATGGCTTGCCGCCCAATGCATACCGCAAGGCACAGCGCCAGCCCGGCGACTCATAAAAGCCGCCTGACATTGGTAAACCTGCCCCGCTAAAAGCGGCCTCCCCGCCTGGATCACACGACCGGACCCATTCCGTAATGGATTCCAGGCGTCAAAATCCGACGTTTGCCGCGCCTTTCAAACCCAGCATGGCGCGGGCCTCGTCGGGTGTGGCGATTTCAAGCCCCAGGCTCTCGACGATGCCGCGCACCTTGGAGACCTGCTCTGCGTTGGATGCCGCCAGCGCGCCCCTGCCGATATACAGGCTGTCTTCCAGGCCTACCCGCACACTGCCGCCCAGCAAAGCGGCCTGCGTCGCGAAATTCATTTGATGCCGTCCAGCCGCCAGCACCGACCAGCGGTAGTCATCGCCGAATAGTTTGTCGGCGGTGCGCTTCATGAAAAGCAGGTTGTCGAGCTCCGCGCCGATTCCGCCCAGGATGCCGAAAATCATCTGCACGAAGAACGGCGGCTTCAGCAGGCCCCGATCGACGAAATGGGCAACGTTGTACAAATGGCCGACGTCGTAGCACTCGTGCTCGAAACGAGTGCCATGCTCTTCGCCCAGCATCTTGAGGATGCGCTCGATGTCGCGGAAGGTATTGCGGAAGATGAAATCGTCGGTGTTGCGCAGATAGCTTTCTTCCCAGTCGAACTTCCAGTTCTTGTAGCGGTCGGCCATAGGGTAGATGCCGAAATTCATCGATCCCATGTTCAGCGAACACATTTCGGGCCTGGCAATCAGCGGCGCGGCCAGGCGCTGCTCGACGGTCATGTTCAGCCCCCCGCCGGTCGTGACGTTGATGACGGCGTCGGTGGCCTCTTTGATGCGCGGCAGAAACTGCATGAATACGTCGGGATCGGGCGTCGGCCGCCCGTCCTGCGGATCGCGCGCATGCAAATGGAGAATGGCCGCTCCCGCCTGAGCGGCGGCAATCGCCTGGCTGGCGATGTCTTCGGGCTTGTAGGGCAGCGCATCCGACATGGTGGGCGTGTGGATGCCGCCGGTCACCGCGCAGGTGATGATGACCTTGGGCGCCGGGGATTTCCTGGGTTTTGCTGTGGATGCTTCAGACACGGTTTGCTCCTTGTGAATGGCTTCGCGATTCATCGATATGTGTTAACGGGCCCTAGTCTTCGAATATGGCTACCGCACGCGTAAACCCGGCCGAGGCGCCGCGTATCTTGTACGGAAAGCAGGCGATCATGAAACCGTCGGGGGGCAGGCTGTGCAGGTTGCCGAGTTTTTCCAGATGGCAATAGGCGCGCTTCATGCCGGCGCGATGCCCCTCCCAGATGATGGAGGCGTCGTGGTTTTCGGCAAAGCGCTTGGCCGTATGCACGAAGGGGGCATCCCAGCTCCAGGCATCGGTGCCCGTAACCCGCACACCGCGCTCGGTCAGGTAAAGCGTGGCCTCGTCACCCATGCCACAGCCGGCTGAAACGTAATCTGGTTGCCCATAGCGCGCGCCAGCCGCGGTATTGACCACGACGATGTCGTACGGCTTCAGCGTATGGCCGATGCGCGCCAGCTCGGCTTCGACTTCGGCGGCGGTGACCACGTGACCGTCGGGAAGATGCCGGAAGTCGAGCTTCACGCCCGGATTGAAACACCACTCCAGCGGTACTTCGTCGATGGTGATGGCCCGCTGGCCGTTGTCCATGGTCGAATGGAAGTGGTAGGGAGCATCCAGGTGCGTGCCATTATGGGTGGATACGTTGAGCCGTTCTATGGCCCACCCCTCGCCGCCCGGCAGGTCTTCGACTTTTGCTCCCGGAAAGAACGAGACGACATTTTCCGCCGTGGCATGGTGGTTGAAATACTTGACTTCAGGCATGTGGCCCGGCGGATCCGAGGCGATATCCGAATCGAGGGACACTGAAATATCGATAATGCGGCGTGGCATGAGTGGTCTCCTGAATCAGCGTCCCAGAACGCCGACGGCAAGGGTGGGGAAAATGATGATCAAATTCGGGGCGATGTCCGAGAACGCCGGCCACCGTCCGCCAGGGCTTCGATGCCGGCGGAAATGAACGGCACGATCCGCGCCATGACGGCATCGACATCGCTGTCGTTGCAAATGCCGTCCGACAACCGGCCTGCCCGGCCTGTGGCGGCCATCATGGTCATGCCCACGCCAATGGCGAACATGTACGACCAGGCAGCATCCGAAGGCTTCAGGCCTGGCACGACCTGTTGAAAAGCCTTGATGAAACGCCGGGCTATGGCGTCGTAATGAGCGGCGATGAGCGTGCGCGAACGCTCGTCGTCGGCATTGGCGGTAGCGGCCAGCACCCGGGAAAACATATTGCCGGCCTGCCCTTCGTGACCGAACTCGACAGTGGGACGGAACAGCGCTTCCAGCAGGCTTGCCAGCGATGGCGGGTGTCCCCCATCGACCGCGAACAGCGCGTCAAGGCGCGCGGCCCGCTCTGTGTTGATGGCGTCGGAGCGCCGGGAAAACATGGCTTCGTACAGTTTTTCCTTGGTGCCGAAGTGGTAATGCAGCAAAGCCTGAGCGACCCCGGCCTCGACGGAAATCTGCCGCATGCTGGCGCCCTCGAACCCATGCAGCGCGAATATGCGCTCGGCGGCATCCAAAATACCCCGGCTGGCGTTCTGCTCGGACAAACCGTTCTCCTCGACCTTGGCGTGCTGTTCGGCCAATTCGCATACCCAACTTCGGGCGCGTGAACTCACCAAACGGCACACTGGCAAAACGTTATTTTTCCGCAGTATAAAAACTGACTGACCGATCAGTCAATGTCTTATCCGGAAAAAAAGCCCTGGAACCCAGGGCTTGATATTGCGCCGGCTGTCAGGAGGCCACGGGCGCGGGGGCTGCCAAATTAGCCGATTGCTCCTTTTCGATCATCATGGCCAACACCCGCCGCGCGCGAATGGCGGCCGCATCGGTGGTCAGCATGACCGGGTTCAGCGACATGAGGTCGACGGTTTGCATGCGAGCCTGGCAGTCTTCGATCATGGGTTCGTCTTCCAGGCGGAAGGCGCCGTCGATGCCCTTCCAGATTATCTTGCTCAGTTCCTCGTCGTCCCGCATGGTGTCGCGCGCGGCCGCCCAGAAATAATGGGTCGTCCTTTCGGTTTCGGGGGTGAGGATGTGCGCACTGAACATGGTCGGCCCCTCGGACGTGGGACGGCCGCAATCGGTGAAGCCCACGTCCAGCAGCAGATGCGAAGGCGCATCCCAGCGCATATTGGCGCGCCGGTCGCCCACCTTGGCCGAGCTCTTCCACATCAGCTGCCAAAGCTTGGTGGGCGGCTCTCCGGGCATATTGTTGTAGGCCCATACCGTATTGCCCTCTACCTTCATCTCGAAGGTGTTGCGATCGCTGGAATCGGAGTTTCCTATGAAGGTGTGCACGAACTGCGCATGGCTGAGATCGAGCAGGTTGTCGGTAACCAACTGGTAGTTGGCCTCGATCCTGAGGTAGCCGTTCACGATCGCATAATTGTCGTGATCGGCGATGATGCTGAAATCGGGCAGCTTTGCCGGGTCGGCCTCGTCGGGGTCGCCCATCCATATCCAGACCAGGCCGTACTTTTCCAGCAAAGGAAACGAGGCGACATGCGCCGCCCTGGGAATGGCGCCGTGCGGATTATGCACACAGGCGCCCGTCGACCCGAAACGCAGGCCATGGTACGGGCACTGAATGGCGTTGTCGATGATCTTGCCCTTGGACAAGGGCGCAAACCGGTGCGGGCAGCGATCGGCAAGCGCGACCGGCCGGCCGGCCTCATCGCGATAAAGCACGACGGGTTGATCCAGAAAAGTCCGGGCCAAAAGCTGCCCCACGGCAACTTCGTCGTCCCGGGCGGCCGCATACCATGCGTTACGTAGATAAATCATGTTTGTCTCCATTCTCCATGTGGCTTGCCGTGGTCCTTGTTATGTTTTTCGACTGGCATGCCGGCTATACAACGATCAATTCAAATATCGAGCCCCGTGGCCACAGCCAGCGCCTGACCACCCGCGGGCCATGTGTCGCCCGTCCAGGCAACGTGCTGATCCGTCCTGATGAGGGTCAGGGCGCGGGGATACAGGCCCTGGATAGCCCCGATCTCGGGCCGGATGACCGTAAGCGGAATATTCAGGCGCGCCGCATCGGCGGTGATCGCGGCGACCGAGGCTTCGCCTTCCGGCGCCGAAACCAGAAGCGTCAGGCCGGATCCGAAATGGTCGTACAGCGAACTGCCGTCGTGCAGCCACGCATGCGGCGCGCGATAGCCGGGCTCGGAACACGGAATGTAGTTGAGGAAATCGCGCTTGGCGTCGTCAGGCTTGGCATAGCCGCTGCGATCGATCACCGGCGAATCGGCGTAGCAATCGCCCAGAATGGTTCCAAGCGTATAGAACTCGGACAGCTTGCCCGCCTGGATGCGCCGGCCGGCGTGCTCGCGAGTCGCCTCGCCCTCGGGCGTATCGTCCTCGATGCCGCTTTCCAGCAGGGCATTGCTCATGAGGCTGTGATTATTGGTCGCCTCGCCCATGACATGGACATGCACAGGACGGCGCTCGCGCTCGTAGCTGTCCAGCAGCTTCGCGCCGCCCCAGCCCTGCAGCACGGCCGCCAGCTTCCAGCCCAGGTCGACCGCGTCGCCCACACCCATATTCATGCCGAAGCCGCCGAAGGGGGGATGCATATGCGCCGCATCGCCGGCCAGAAATACGCGCCGGTCGCGATAATGGGTGGCCAGCAGCCGGCTCGCCGTCCATTCGTCCGCGCTGATTATTTCGTACGGCAGGTCGATGCCGGTAGCCTTGCGGATGAGGGCGGGCGCTTCTTCCTTGGTGATGTGCACGCCAGGCGCCAGGCCCGTGGGCATGAAGAACCAACGATCGCCGGTGTCCATGGGGCCGATCAGGCTGGGCACGTCGCTGTTGACCTGCCAATACATGATGGCCGGGCCGTGATGATGCGCCTTGGCCAGCCCCGGCGCCCTGAATACGAAGTTGTAGTTCCTGGACAGGCCGTAAGTGCCTTCGAGCTTTGCGCCGATGGCATCGCGAACGAGGCTGCGCGGGCCGTCGCATCCGATGAGATACTGCGCCTTGACCTCCATGGATACGCCGTTCTTCGTATCGTCGAGGTGGGCGACGACATGGTCGTCGCTCTGCTCGAACCTGAGCAGCTCGCATTGCAATTGCAGCCGCACGGAAGGCAAAGTGGAGAGGCGGTCGCGCATGATTTGCTCGACGGTATATTGGGGAATCCACTGCGCATGCTCGGAGAACAACGGATTGCGCCCCGTGCCGCAATACAAGGCGTTGTCGAATCTGGCCAACTGGTAGCCCGACAAGCGGGTGGTGAAGATGACGTTGGACGGATAATAAATGCCCAGCGGGGAAGCCTCACGCAGGGCTTCGGCAATCCCCCAGCGCCGGAAATGCTCGCGCGTGCGGATATTGGTGGTTTTCGCGCGGGGCGCCGTGCCCACGCGTTCGTTCTTGTCGATGACCATGCAGTCGATGCCGTGCAATCCAAGCTCGATGGCCAGCCCCTGCCCCACCGGCCCGGCCCCGACGATAAGGACCTGCGTTTCAACGCGTGTGGATGTTGTCGTGTTCACTGGTTTTGCTTCCATGTTTTATACGTTATGGCGCCGGGCCGTTCGTTTGAGAAATACCACCATGCCAATATGCCGCCTGCCCGGCTTGCGCCTGCGCATCAACCGAACAGCGCGTATGGGTATTGCCGTGCTTTCGGAACCGCCCCGTTGCGTATCATGGAATATACCCAGCGCCCCTTGCACGGAGAAGATGGCAAATGTTTTCGAACGATGCCTAGAATTAATCAGATAAGATATGAAGGTACGCCAAGGTTCGCTCTTGTCCGGGCAAGATGCGCCCCCTTGCGGGATCCAATCGATACGAGACAGGCATCATCATGAAACTCATCCAGGTTCGTAATCTGCTGGCGATTGCCGAACACGGCAGCGTCCGTGCTGCGGCGCGTCATCTGGGCGTGGCGCAGTCGGCGCTGACCCGCAGCATACAAGAGCTGGAGCGCGAACTGGATGTCTCGCTGTTCGATCGGGAAGCCAAGGGAATCAGCCTGACTCCCACGGGCCAGCGCTTCCTGACGCGCGCGCAAATCATACAAAGCGAAGTCCGGCGCGCCCAGGAAGAAATCGAACAACTGCGGGGCAGCGCCACGGGCTCGGTCTACGTCGGTCTTTCGACCGTCTCCCAGATCGCGCTTTTTCCCTATGCGATCAAGGCATTTCGCGCCCGCTACCCCGAAGTCGTCCTGAACGTGCGCGACGGGCTGTTTCCAACCGTGGAGCCGCTGCTGAAAAGCGGTACGCTCGACTGCTACGTGGGGCCGATACTGATGCCATCGCCGGCGCCCGACCTGCTCGTCGAAAAACTCATCGACAATACTCGCGTCATTCTTTGCCGGAAAGGCCACCCATTGGCCGGGGCGCGTTCGCTAAGCGAACTCGTCGATGCCGAATGGGTCACCACGTCGGTCACGTTCAAGCCCGAGGAAGAACTGGGGCCCTTGTTTGCCCAATACGGCCTGCCCAAGCCCAAGCTGGTCCTGCGCGCCCACTCGGCGCTTATGTTCTTGACAGCCCTGACCACCACCGACATGGTAGCCGCCCTGCCCGTCCAGTTCGCCGAACTGGCCATGACGGGCGCCACGCTCGACATCATCAAAGTCAAAGAACCTTTGCCCGAACCCCCCGTTTGCCTGGTGCGCCGTTCGGGCCTGCCGCCAACGCCCGCCGTCGAATATTTTTGCGACATGATCCGCCGGGCCAGCGTGCATCTGGAGAATGAACGCAAGACGCGTTCAGCGGTATGAAAATGGCATCAGTCGCGGCCTGAAAAGGTTTGACAAGCCCAAATGGTACTGCCACCATACCAACTATAACGATCATCGCACCATTCACTGCGACGGCAAACCCCTGGGCGCACCCAAACAGCCCACGCAAACGGAGACCACTATGACAGCGACAACAGCGCGTACCGGCGCCGCCAACCTTAAATTCAGCCACATGGGGCTAAGCGTCAAAAACCTCGAAGCCATGGAAGAGTTCTACACCAAGGTTCTGGGCTTTACGGTAACCGATCGCGGCCTGGCCGGTGGCATGCAACTGGTTTTTCTTTCACGCGATCCGCAAGATCACCATCAAATCGTGCTTGCCACGGGCCGCCCGGCCCAACTGCCCCCCAACACGGCAAACCCGCAGTTCGGGCCCAGCATCAACCAGATTTCCTTCAAGGTGGCTTCGCTGCCCGACCTGCGCGACATCCTTGAACGCCTGAACGCGGGCGGCGGCGACAGCGTGTTCCCGGCAAACCACGGCGTGGCCTGGAGCATCTACGCCCACGATCCCGAAGGCAACAACCTGGAGTTCTTCGTCGACACCGACTGGTACATCAAGCAGCCCTTCCTCATCCCGCTGGACTTCAGCAAAACCGACGAGGAAATCTACGAGCTGACCAAGTCCATGTGCGAATCCAGCGAAGGCTTCCAGCCCTATGGCGAGTGGCGCGACCAAATCGCCCCGAAAATGAACCCGTACGTCGAAGCGGCTCACTAGTCGTCACCCGGAGCTGAACATATGTACGTAAGATGCGGATACTTCATCGGGCAGCCGGTTGCCGGCAAAAAAGCCGAGCTGGACGCCCAATTGCACGGGGTCGTGGAACTATACCGGCGCTTCCCGCGCATTCGCTGGGCAAACATGCTGGTTGCCGATGAAGTCGACGAAGGCGCGCCCGCCATCTATGCCACCATACAATTTTGCTTCGACAGCAAGCAGGATCTGGAAGCCGCCCTTGCCACGCCAGTGCGCCAGGAGCTGCGAACGCATTACGCCAATGCCGTCCTGCCTTTGTTCGAAGGAACGATAAAGCACGCGAATCAAACCGTGACGCATGCGGTAATGCCAGGCTGAAAACCCACCCGCGCCCAGGCCCGGAATCCCTTCGAATCGAAACTCGAAGCCGGGCCAGGCAGCCTTACCTGAACCGACCCCGCTTGCGCTTTAGTCGCGGAAAGCCTGGGCGCCTTCCTTTTCGGCAAAATACACGCGCAGCGCCTGCAGTGCGCGCAGCACCACGGCGCCATCTTCTTCTCCCATGGCCGCCATCATTTCCGCTTGAACCTGCATGATGGCGTTGCGAATGACGCCCATCAGGACAACCCCCTGCTCCGCGAACGCAACGACCTTCGCCCGGGCGTCGCGCGGATCGGCATGCAGCGTCACCAGGCCCAACTGCTCGCATTCCTTCACGATCTGGCCCATGGAGCCCTTGGTGATGCCCGCGCGCGAGGCAAGCTCCACGATGCGGGTTCCGTCGAGATCGAGATGGCGAAGTACCTTGAAATGCACGCGGCGGATCATGGTGAAGCCCGACTCGTGGATCCGGCGCATCAAGGCGACTTCGAAATAGCCCCACCCCTCCATCAGCAGGCGGCCCACGTTATCGTGACGCAAGCCTCGATTAAGGTTCAATTCTGGGTAAGTCGTGCTTTGATCCACCGTTATGCCTTTGCCACTGCATTGATTCGAAATAATCAGCGATAAGGCCAAATCTTACATGAACTGAAAACGGTGGGTCAGACTCCCACGTATTCGCGCAACAGCTCCGGCTGGGAACGAAGCTGAGCCGAATCGCCATCCCATACGATGCGGCCCTTCTCGACGATGTAATGATGATCGCCCACCCGGAGCAAAGGGCCGATGTTTTTATCGATGACGATCAACGCCAGGCCCGAAGCCTTCAGGTTTTCGAGGGATTTCCAGATTTCGGCGCGGATCACCGGCGCAAGCCCCTCGGTGGCCTCGTCCAGGATAAGCAGCGAAGGATTGGTCAGCAGGGCCCGGCCTATCGCCAGCATTTGCTGCTCGCCGCCGGACAGGTTCGAACCGAGGTTGCGTTCACGCTCTTTCAGGCGGGGGAACATTTGATAGACTTTATCGATGTTCCAGGGATTGCCGCGCTCCGACCGGTGGGCAGCCGTCGCCACCAGATTCTCCCTGACGGTAAGCGTGGGAAAAATGCGCCGGCCTTCCGGCACCAGGCCGATCCCCGCCTTGGCAACCTGGTACGGAGCATGGCCGGTGATGTCCATTCCCGCAAAACTCACCTTGCCGGATCTGGGCGGCACCCATCCCATGATGGTGTTGATCGTCGTGCTTTTACCCATGCCGTTGCGGCCGATGAGCGTTACGCATTGTCCCGCCGACACCTCGAAGGAAACCCCGAAAAGAACCTGGCTGGTGCCATAGGAAGTCTGCAAATCGTTGATCGAAAGCAGCGCCGTCATACCGTTTCCTCCTGGTCGCCGAGATAGGCGGCCTTTACCTCGTCGTTGCAGCGGATATCGTCTGCCGTGCCGCAGGCGACGGGCCGGCCGTACACCACGACGGTAATTCGATCGGCCAGCGCAAACACGGCATCCATATCGTGCTCCACGAGCAGAATGCTGTACTCGCCCTTGAGGCTTTGCAACAGCGCGACCACCTCTTGCGATTCTTGCTGGCTCATTCCTGCCATGGGTTCGTCCAGCAGCAACAGCTTCGGCTGCATTGCCAGCGCCATGGCGATCTCGAGCTGGCGCCGCGCGCCATGCGCCAGTTGCCCGACCGGCGTATGCATTTCCCGCCCCAGACCGGCGCGCTCGACCGCCTGGCGGGCCGGCTCGACCAACTGCTTGTCCTGGAGCACGGGCTTCCAGAACCGGAAGCTGTGCCGGCTGCGGGCCTGAACGGCCATCAGGGTATTTTCCAGGACCGAGAACTCGTTGAACACGGAACTGATCTGGAACGACCGCGCAATGCCGGCCAGAGCACGCTGATAAGGACGCTGCCCTGTAATGTCTTTGCCTTCGAAGACGATGCGGCCCTCGGTCGGCGTGATGTCGCCCGAAAGCTGGTTCATCAGTGTGGTCTTGCCCGCGCCGTTGGGGCCGATGACGGCGTGGATCTGGCCCGCCTCGACTTCAAGGTCGAGGTGATCGGTCGCCAGCAGGCCGCCGAAGCGTTTGACGAGGCCGGTGACGGAAAGTATGTTCATGACGCCCTCCCTTTTCCGGAAAGCACCACGCCGTACAGCCCGTGCTTGAGCGTGATGGTGATGACAATCACAAAAAGCCCCATGACCGCCAGCCAGTGCGTATGAATGTAGTCGTCCAGGCCCCAGGGCAAATCCAGGGACAGCGACGACAGCAGTTCCTCCAGAACCAGCCATGCCGCCGCGCCGACGATCGGCCCCATCAGGGACGCCATGCCTCCCAATACCGCCATGACGATCAGGTCGCCGGAAAAAGTCCAGTGCATGTAGGAAGGCGACACGAAGCGTGCCAGATTGGCAAGCAGCAACCCGGCGACCACGCATACCAATGCCGAAATCACGTAGGCCGTAAGCTGGTAGCGCAACACCGGGAACCCCAGGGCGCCCATGCGCCGCTTGTTGGACTTGCTGCCTCGCAGCACCATGCCGAACCTGGCATGGATGAGCTTGTGGAAGAAAAACACCACGAGAAAAAGAATGGCGAAAATAACGTAATACAGCACGACGTTGTTATCGATGTTGATGATGCCGAAGTCGCTGCGCTTGGGCAGCGGCATGCCGTCCTCGCCGCCGAACGCCTTGAAGCTGATCGCCAGCGAGTAGAACATCTGGGCGAAGGCCAGCGTGATCATGATGTACCCCACGCCGCTGGTTCGCGAGCAGACCAGTCCGATGACCGTCGCCGCCGCCGTACCCGCCGCCAGAGCCACCGCAAGCTGCACCCAGCCATCGGTAATGCCATAAGACGACAGGATGCCGACCGCGTAGGCTCCAATGCCGATATAAAGCGCGTGCCCGAAACTGACCATTCCACCGTAGCCGAGCACCAGGTTCAATCCCACCGCGGCCAGCGCGACGATCATGATGCGCGACACCAGCGTGATGTAAAAAGGCTCGGCGGTCAGGTACGTTGCGACCGGCACCAGGGCCAGGACAATGACGATGGCCAAAGGCGCAGCTACCCGCAGCCAGGGCCGGCCCGGCTTTCGCGCTTGCGAGACGGGCGCTGCAGCCGAGGCGCCCTGAAGATTCTGTGTTGTATTCATCTGAAACGTCCTGGTGTGCTGTTTGATTGGTTCATGCGTTCGAATCGGCCAGGCACACTAGCCGTGCCTTACCGGGAATAGTCCTTGCGGACGCATGGCCAGCACAATGATCATCAAAATATAAATGGACACCGAAGCGACGGCGGGCCCCGCCACCTGGGCCATCGCCGGGTCGAGAATCGCCCGGAACAGGACGGGCAGGAAAGCGCGCCCAAGCGTCTCGACCATGCCGACGATGAGCGCGCCATAGAACGCGCCCCGAATGGAGCCTATGCCCCCCGTAACGATCACGACCAGCGTGAGGATCAGCACCGGATCGCCCATGCCCGATTGCACCGACAATATGGGCGCGGCCATCAGGCCCGAAATCCCGGCCAGCCCGGCGCCCGCGCAAAATACCAGGAGGTTGACCAGCTTGATGTTGACGCCGAGCGCCGACACCATGGGCGCATCCGATGCGCCGGCGCGGATGAGCATCCCCACGCGCGTCTTGTTGATCATCCAGTACAGCGCCAGCCCTATCAGCAGGCCCACCACGATGATGCTCGCCCGGTAAGCCGAATAATGCAGGCCGAAAAGGTTCACCGTGCCGGACAGGGCCGACGGCAGCTCGGCATACAGGGCCGCCCGCCCCCAGACCATCGTCACAAGTTCGTTGAGCAAAAGAATGAGCCCGAACGTCGCCAGCACCTGGTACAGGTGATCGCGCGCATAGAGCTTTGCCAGAACCAGGCGTTCCATGATGAAACCCAGCAGCATGGTCGCCACGATGGCCAGCAGCACAGCGCCAAAGAACGATCCCGTCCAGTTGTAGGCGGCGACCGAAAAATAGGCTCCAGCCATGAAAAGCGAACCGTGGGCCAGGTTGACGAAATTCATGATGCCAAGCACCAGGGTCAGGCCGGCGGACAAAAGAAACAGCAGGATGCCGAATTGAAATCCATTCAAAAGCTGGGCAAAGACTATCGACGAGTTCATTTCAGGAACCTTGCCATGAATTCGCCCTCTACACGGCCGACGAGGGCCGCCGCGTTGATTCGTTGTACCAAAACATCCTCCATAAAAAAGCCCCCACGCTGCGCCGCTTGCGCGGCTTGCTGCCCCCC